>JAEZSJ010000395.1 GCA_023443985.1 Verrucomicrobiota bacterium
GCGCTCGCCCGCGGTGGCCCCCGCGGCGGCGAGGTGGTTGTCCTTCAACATCACGCGGTCGAAGAGGCCGAGGCGGTGGTTGCACGAGCCGCCGCAGGCGACGGCGTATTTTTCGAGCATGCGCCAGCCCGGTGTGGTCTTGCGCGTATCGAGGAGCCGGGTCCGGCTGGCGCCGAGCGCGTCGACATGGCGGCGCGTGGTCGTAGCGATGCCGGAGAGGCGCTGCAGGAAGTTCAGGAGCGGGCGTTCGGCCGGGAGGAGCACGCGGGACGGGCCGCTGATCGTGGCCACCACGGTGCCCGCCGGCACGCGCGCGCCGTCGCGGACCCGCGGCTTCACGGTGCAGCCGCGGCCGTAGGCGGCGAGCACGAGCGGGATCAGGCCGAGGCCGCAGACGACGAGTTCCTCGCGGGCGACCAGATCGGCGGTCCCGCGTCCGGCAAGGCGCTGGCCGAGGGTGGTGACGTCGCCGGTGTGCCGCGGTGCGCGGCGCAGTCCCGCGGGGGCGAGGTCCTCGCGGCGGGCGAGGGCCACGAGCCGGCGCAGGTAGACCGGGTCGAGGTCGGCCCAGCGCAGGCGGCGGTGAAGATGCGTGACGAGTTGCTGGCGGCTGAGGCGTGGCATCGGGAGGCGAACCGTGGCGGCGGGGTGCGGGGCAGGCAAAGGGAAATCGGCCCGGAGAGCGCTGCGGCCGCCGCATGGGCCGACGGGGTGGTTTCCCCAAAATGGCGCCAGCCGGTCAAGCCGGCGCGGGCGGATCCGATGTGCGGAAGCGATGGATCCGATGTCGTCCCTCCACCTGCGCGAGGCGGTCGTCTCGCCGATCTCCGATGGACATTTCCGCCTGCTGAGCGCGAACGATGCCCATCTGCTTACCCCTATCGTGTTCAACAATCGGAAGGCCGCCCGCAACTGGGCGCTCGGGAAAGGATATCAGGTGCGCCTCGACGCGCATTCACAGCGTTGACGCAGGCGGCTTTGTACGGAACGGGTTAATACGGCTCCGGCGTACGGCGCGGAAGAGGGCGGCAACCCCGTGCGCGGCGCATGCCCGCGCGAGGCCGGGTCGGCTGCCCTGCGGTGCGGGTGCCGGTGGGGCCCGTCGGGGAGCGGCGGGGCGCTCGGGCGCAAACGCGGCCGCGGGGTCCGTGGCGGACAGGCGTTTGCGCGCCGGACGGGTCGCTGGGACCGATGCAACGGGAGGCGCTCCGGCCGACTATGGGCGCGTGAGCGGAGACCGCGTGGCGCGCGGTCAGGAACCGTTGTCTTCCTGAATGAAGAGATCGGCGATGAGCGGCCGGCCCTTGACCTCGAAGTCGAAGGTCCAGCGTTGGGCGTTGGCGACGGTCTCGACCTGCAGCTGGGAGCCGCGCAACACGGTCGGCAGCGTGACCTTGCACTGGAAGCCGAGGTCGCAGATGCCGTTCTTGAAGGTGCCGACGGTCATGTTGGTGATCTCGCCGACGACATCGCGGACGATCTCGTTGCCGTCGGGACCGAGAAGCTCGGAGGCCGGCATGCCGGTGATGCCGGCGGCGATCTGCGCGGCGAGTTCGATCTCCATGTAGAGGTAGACCATGCCGTTGGCTTCGCCGGTGAAGCCGACCGATCCCACGATGAGGGGATCGCGCGAGCCCGCCGCGTAGAATGGGGTGCCGGCCGTCTCGGATTTCGAATGCCGCTTGAGGTAGTTGGCGCCCATGTGCGCCGTGGTCTGCATGACCTTAAGAACTGCGTTCTCCAGCAGCTTCGTAATGGTCTCGATGTCAGGGAAGGTGGTTTCAGGCATGGGAACGCCGTCGCTTCGCGGCCGCCTGGCAGCATTGCTGGGGCGGGTTGCTTGTCCGGGCAGGGTGCCAATCGGACGTTGTGTGCGGGACATAAGTGAAAAGTGCACGGCTGGTGGAAGCGGTGGCACGGGTGCGGACCGGCCGGTGGCGGAGCGCGGGTGATCGGGTATGTTCGCGGGGCGAGCCCATGGGTTCACCGAACTCCAGTTCTGCGAGCGCTGGCATCCCGGGGGAGGGGCGCCGGGGGGAGCGCCGGCGGATGGTGGAAACGCAACTGGCGGGACGCGACATCGTCGATCCGCGCGTGCTGGATGCGATGGCGGCGGTGCCGCGGCACGAGTTCGTGCCGACCGAGGCGGAGAGCGAGGCCTACGACGACTGCCCGCTGCCCATCGGGCACGGCCAGACAATCTCCCAGCCCTACATCGTGGCGCTCATGCTCCAGTTGTTGGAGATCCCGGAGGCCGGCCGGGTGCTGGAGATCGGCACAGGTTGCGGGTATGAGGCCGCGGTCCTGGCGCGGCTCGCGCCGGAGGTGTGCTCGGTGGAGATCGTGGCGGAGTTGGCCCGTGGGGCGGAGACGACGTTGGCCCGGCTGGGCGTGCACAATGTTGCGGTGCACGTGGGGGATGGGCGGCGAGGTTGGCCGGAGCGGGCCCCTTTCGACAGGATTGTGGCGGCGGCGGCCGGGCGGGCCGTGCAGCCGGCCTGGTTGGCCCAGCTTGCACCCGGTGGCCGGTTGGTCGCGCCGCTCGGCAGCCGCGGCGAACAGTGGCTCCACGTCTTCACGAAGGAGGATGGTCGGCTGCGGGACGAGCCGGTGATCCCGGTGCGGTTTGTGGCTCTGACCGGCGGGGAACCACGGGGGCGGTAGTCGGCCCCGTGGGCCGGAGCTCCCGCGACAGGCCCGGGCCGGCGGGTCCGCGGAGGGAAGCCTACGGTTTCTCCGAACGGCCGTTGCGCCAAGGCATGGTGTCGAGCACGTCGCTGCCGAGGTTCCGCGCGGCGCGGACCCAGTCGAAATCCCACCGGACGCGCGAGGTGACGCGTTGTTCGAACTCGCCCCGGAAGAAGATCGCCTCGTAGCCCGCGCCGACGACCACGCGCCCGGAGATGAACGGCAGCCAGCGCTCCGGCACCTCGTAGCTGACCGAGGGCAGCACGCTGAAGTATTCGCGACCGCCGCCGTCGAGCGCGGTCGTGCGCACCGCCGTGGCGAGGGTGTAGTGCCAAGGCGCCCGGTGCAGCACGACGCCGGGGGTGACGATGAGGTTGTCGCGTGAAGGGCGGTAACGCGGGATGCGATCCGGTGCGGGATCGGAGTCGAAGCATTCGTAGGCGAGGTTCAGGAAGACGCCGAGCCCGCGGGTTCCCGGCAGCTCGCGGGAGAACACGATGTACGGCGTGAAACGCGTCGTGCCGATCGTGAGCTTCTCGGGTGCGCCCGGGGCCGGGATGGCGAGCGTCGCGCCGAGGGCCGTGTCCATGATCGGGTCGAGGAGGGAGCGCCAGCCGATCTTCGTGCCGAGCCGGTACTCCGCCACGCCGAACCCGTCGGCGCCGTGGCCGCCGAAGTTGTCGAGGAACGGCACGACTTCGGCGCTCACCTCGAAATGCCGGGTGAACGCGTACCGGAACCCGGTCCGGAACCGGATGTGGTCGCGGTGGACGATGTCTCCAAAAAGCGGGTTCAGGGTGAAGCGGAGCGACTCGGGCCGGATCAGCTTGGGCAGCTGGAAGTCGAAGAGGCCGCGGAGGATGACGGCATCCTGGTCGTCCACGGTGGCGCCGGGGCGGGCGCGCGGCTCGGCGGCGAACGCCGCGCCGGCGAGTGCGCCGAGGGCGCACCCGAGGCGGAGTAGTCGGTAGGGCAGGTGCATGGGCGAGGTTGGGACCACGGGGCGTGCGGCCGGTTCAATACTTGCTCACGAAGCTCTCCGCAACTTTCCCTCGACTTCGCCCGTGGCATGATTTCAGCATCGGGCCCGGACGTGCAGGACCCCAAATGAACGTACTCCCCGAGCTCACCCCCGAGACCTACTCGCTGTTCCAGTTCACCCTCACCACCCGGGATGAAGGGACTGCGGCCCAGAAGTCGCATTGCTGGGGCGAGAATTTCAGCATCGAGGAGGCCTTCAACGCCGCCAAGGCCCTGGTCACACGGGATTTCGAGGCGATGCGCGCGCTGCTCCGGCAGAAGGGCGAACAGGAGGGTGCGGCCAACCTGCAGATCAACGACACGGAGTTCGGCTACGACCTGCGGCACAATTTCCTCGTTGTGTCCCGTTATTGGATTCACGCGAAGCCCTCCCTGCGGAAGAAGGTCTGAGCGGGGCAGGGCGGTGTCGGGCGGGCCGCGCGCGGGTGGGAATCATTTCCACGGAAAAAGCGCTTGCGGGTGGTGCGGCCGCTGTCCAGCGTCCGCGTCTCCCTGACGCCGAGGTGGCGGAATTGGCAGACGCACTAGATTCAGGGTCTAGCGCCCGCAAGGGCGTAGGGGTTCGACTCCCCTCCTCGGCACCAACTTCGACCGGCGGCAACGCCGGTCATTTTGTGTCCGGAGGCCGCGCTACTTGTGGCGGCCGTGGCGGAAGATGTCCCAGACGATCCACAGCCCGATCACCATGGACAACAGGTAGCCGCTCACGCCGAGCGTCGAGTAGCCGAGCACCGAGGGTTTGGCGCCGGCGTGGATGATGAGCGAGGAGCCGACGATGAGGGCGCCGACGATGATCGCGAGGGTGAGGCGGCTGGCGGCCTTGTTGATCGCGTCGTCGAGATCCTCGAGGCCGCGGTGCTGGAAGTTGATGGTGAGATCGTCCTGGCTGACGCGTTGGGCGAGCCGGTGGAGATCGACCGGAAGATCGCCGAGGCGGGTCATGGCGCCCGCGAGGCCACGGCGGAGCTGCCGGGCGATGGTGCGCGGGCTGAAACGTTCGCGGTGGATGTCGCGGAGCACGGGCTCGGCGGCGTCGCGCAGGTCGAAGGTGGGGTCCATCGAACGGGCGGCCTCCTCGATCGAGAGCACGGCCTTCGCCATGAGCGAGTAGTCCTGCGCGACGTTGATGCCGTGCCGGCCGAAGATGTTCAGGAGCGAGAGTATGATCCGGCCGATCTCCTGGTGGCCGATGGCGTAGTTGAGGTTGTCCCGCAGGGCGAAGGTGACCTCCTTCTCCATTGCGCGGAAATCGGGCCGGCGGTGGGGGGCGGCGAGCACGGAGGCGGCGTTGACGATGCGCTCGGCGTCGAGCGCGGAGGCGGCCTCGAAGAGCTCGGCGAGAAAGTGCCGCATGCGGCGGGTGAGCTGGCCGACCTGGCCCCAGTCGAGCGCGCAGATCCGGCCGTCGGTGGTGACGAGGAGGTTGCCGGCGTGCGGGTCGGCGTGGAAGAAGCCGGCGGCGAGGACCTGGTGGAAGAGCGAGCGCGCGCCGTCGACGGCGAGGCGGTGGGCTTGTTCGGGCGGGAGCGTCGTGCGATCGAGCCGCACGCCGTCGACAAAGTCCATCACCAGCACCCGTTCGCGCGTGTAGGCCTCGTGCACCTCGGGGCCGAAGACCGTCGCGGCGAAGGGATTGGTGGCGTTGAAGTAGCGGAGATTCTTGGACTCGTTGCGGAAATCGAGCTCGCGGGCGAAGGCCACGCGGATCTCGGCGACCACGGTGGGGAGGTTGTATGGGGCGAGCGCGGCCACGCGGGCGTGCAGTTGGGCGGCGAAGAAGGAGATGAGGTCGAGGTCCGCGTCGACGAGTTTGCGGAGGTTCGGCCGCTGCAGTTTGACGGCGACGACGCGGCCGTTGGCGGCCAGGCGGGCGCGGTAGACCTGCGCGAGGGAGGCGGAGGCGATCGGGGTCTCGTCGAACTCGGAGAAGATGGTCTCGAACGCCTCGCCCAGCTCCTCGACGAGCACGGGGCGCATCTCGGAGAACGGGAGCGGTTTGACGGCGTCCTGCAGTTTGCGCAGCTCGAGCACGAGCGGCTCGGGGATCGCATCCGGGCGCATGCTCAGGAGCTGGCCGGTCTTCACGAAGGTGGGGCCGAGCTCCTCCGCCGCCAGCCGCAGCCGTTCCCAGACACTCAGCCGCTGCCGCGGCTGCGGGATGATGCGCTGGAGGAAACCGGGTGGCGGGTTGATCTGCTGGAAGACCTCTGCGAAGCCGTGTCGGGCGAACACGGCGGCGATCTCCTTCGCGCGGACGGCGTTGGTGAGGATATCGAAGGGAGACATGCCGGAGTGCGGGGCGGGTGTGCCGTCGTCGGCACGGGTGGCGGCCTCGGGGGCGCGCAGAGCGGGACGGAAAGGATGGCCGGGCCACGGCGAAGGCGCCGCGGCCAAGGGCGAAGCCCCCGCCGGGGCGGGCGTGGCCGAAGGGGGCGCGGAGGCGACTCAGTTGGTCGGGAGCTTGAACGACGCCTCGACCTTCTCCTCGAGGAGTTGGATACGACGTTCGAGCTGGGCGACCTCGGTCTGGCGGGCGTAGCCGGCCTTGTCGAGGAGCTCGCGGATGCGCTCGGCCAGATCCTTGCTGGTCGTCTCCCATTCCTTGCGGCCTTCGTCGGCCAGTTTCGCGGCGAGCCCCTTGGCCTCGTCGGTGGAGACCTTGCCCTGCTTCACGAGGTCCTGCATCACGGACTCGATCTTTTCCTTGGTGAGGACGGTGGCGCCGATGCCGGCGAGGACGGTTTTCTTGATGAGATCGATCATGGCGACGTCACGGTATCGTGGGGTGGGGAGGCAGCAAACGCAAAGCGGCCGGAGCACATCGGGGAAGCGCCGGGTCCTGTGACCGGAATCCCATGTCGCGCGGAACGGAGGCGTCCCGCCGCCGGTGGAGCGCCACGCCCGCCAATGGAGCGCCGGCGCCGCCTGTCCGGCGGCGTTGCCTTCGGCGGTGTTTCTCCTATCGAGCCGAGGCGATGAATACCTACATGCTCTACGGTCTGGCGGGCGCATTCCTCGGTTCGGTGATGCAGATGGTCCTGTTCGTTCTCGGGCTGCATGGGGAGAAGGCGCAGCTCATGAACGACTGGAGGATCGGAACCGCGCTTTTCGTGGTCGGGACGGCGATCAACGCGGTGGTGATCGTGCTGGGCCTGCGGGCCTGGCGGGAGGAGGCGCCCGGCAAGGCGATGAGCTACGGCCGCGGTGTCGGCGGCGGCTGCCTGATCGGGTTCTGGCAGGGGCTCGGCGCGCTGGTGTTCGCGGTCCTCTACGGTTTTGTCATCAATCCGGGTTTCAAGGACGCGATGATCGCCGCGCAGTTGGTGAAACTGCAGGAGCAGGGCGTGCCCGCCGAGGGGTATGCGGTGGCCGAGAAAATGATGGGCTTCATGCTGAACCCGCTCATGCAGGGCGTGATGGCGTTCTTCGGCACGGTGTTCTTCTCCCTGTTGATCTCGCTCGTCGCGGCGGCGGTGCTGAGGCGTGCCGCGCCGGCAGCGGAGCTGTCCGAGGTCTGAGCTGGCGCCGGGGCGCCCTCGCCGGTTCAGCGACGGCGGACGAGCGTGGCGCGGGTGGCGCCCCAGCCGCCCGCGCCGGTGTCGCAGAGTGCGAACGACGCGACGAGAGGCGAGCGGCGCAGCCAGGCGTGCACGCGTTCGCGCAAGGCGCCGGTGCCTTTGCCATGGATGATCCGGACCGTGGGCAACCCGCGCGCGGCGCAGGCGGAGAGGTAATCCTCCAGCAGGTGCTCGATCTCCGCAGGGCGGAACGTGTGCAGGTCCAGCTCGTCGGAGATGGGAAGCGGGTGGACCTCGTCCTCGCGCTCCGTATGGGTCGGCGGCATGTCCGGAGGGAACGCGCCGCGCCGGCGGACGCAACCCGTCGCCGGGGCGACCGGTGCGCCGTGGTTGCGTCGGAGGGGGCGCCCGGCAAGATCGCGGGCCATGGCCGTCACGATCTACCAGCTTGAACACAGCCCCTATTGCATCCCGATCACCGCGGCGCTGCGGGCCGTCGGGGTGAAGTTCCGCACCGTCCAGGTGAGCTATGGCGACCGCACCGAGCTTTTCCGCCTCACCGGCGGGGCCTACCACCAGGTGCCGGTGCTCGTCGATGGCCGCACCGTGGTGTACGAGACGGCCGGCGACTCGCGCGATGTCGCGGCGTATGTCGACCGTTGTTGGGCCGGGGGCCGGTTGTTTCCCGAGCAGGTCGAGGGCTTGCAGCGTCTGCTCGTGCCGCACCTCGAGGGCGAGGTCGAGGGGACGACGTTCCGCCTGGTCGATCCGAAGTTTCTCGACCGCCTGAAGGACCCGCGCGAGCGCATGTTCTTCGTGCGGTTCAAGGAGCGGAAGTTTGGGCGCGGGTGTGTGGACGCGTGGCGGAAACAGGCTCCGCAGCTGCGTGCGCAGGCGGAGGCGTTGCTGGAGCCGTTCGACCTGATGCTCCGGCAGAACCCGTTCCTGCTCGGCGCCGCGCCGGTGTACGCGGACTACGCGCTTTTCGGCATCGTGGGCAACTTCACCTACCGTGGGTTCAACGCTCTCCCGCGGCGCCTGAAGGCCCTGCGCGCGTGGGTGCCGCGGCTCGAGGCCTACCGTTTCCCGGCGGAATAGCCCGGGATCACATTCTCCTCGCCCCGCGTCGGACGTCTCCCGATCCTGCGGCCGCATGTCCCGCATCGTCGCCATCGTCGGTCGTCCCAACGTCGGCAAGAGCCGCCTGTTCAACAGGCTGGTCCGCCGCCGCATCTCCATCGTCCACGACGAAGCCGGCATCACCCGCGACATCGTCTCCGCCACGGTCGACAAGGACTACATGCTGCTCGACACCGGCGGCCTCGGGCTCGACCCGCGGACCACACCGGACAAGCTCATCCCCGCCGTCGAGGCGCAGGCGCGTTTCGCGATCGAGACGGCGTCGTTGATCCTCTTCGTGGTCGACGCCCGCGAGACCGAGAATCCCCTCGACGACAAGGCGGCGCGCCTCCTGCGCAAGAGCGGCAAGCCCGTGCTCGTCGTCCTCAACAAGACCGACAACCCCGACCAGCCCGTGCCGCTGCCTCCGTTCCGGCGCCTCGGCTTCGACAAGTTCGTCCATTTCTCCGCCGAGCACGGCCACGGCGAGGACGCCCTGCGCGCCGCCATCGCGCAACAGCTCGGTCCGGCGGCGGCGGAGCCCACCGAGGCCGGCGGGGAGCGCACCGCCGCCAACCCGCTCAAGATCGCGTTCGTCGGCCGGCCGAACGTCGGCAAGTCCTCGCTCGCCAACCGCCTGCTCGACCAGCCGCGGCTGATCGTCAGCGACATCGCCGGCACCACGCGCGACGCCGTGGAGCTCGATTTCACGTTCACGAACGAGGAGGGCAGGCAGTGGCCGTTCCGGCTCATGGATACGGCCGGCATCAAGACCAACACCAAGCTCGCCTCGCCGGTCGAGTACTTCTCCCGCGTGCGCTCGCTCGACGCCCTGCAGAACGCCGACATCGTCTACCTCGTGCTCGACGCACTCGACGGCGTGACGAAGCAGGACAAGGCGATCGGCGCCGAGATCGTGAAGGCCAACAAGCCCTGCATCGTGCTCGTCAACAAGTGGGACCTCGCGCAGGACGCCTTCAAGGACAAGCCGCTGCGCGGCTACAAGAGCGAGCGCGACTACCGCGACAAGTACTCGGAGGCCGCGGCCCGCGAGCTGTTCTTCACGCCTGGCGCGCCGCTCGTGTACATCTCCGCCCTGAAGGGCTTCGCGGTCGAGCGCATGCTCGCCGCCGCGCGCCGCATCGACCAGATGCTCGACAAGAAGCTGCCCACCGCGAAGCTCAACCAGGTGCTCCTGCGGCTCACCGACAGCGTGCCGCCGCCGGCCCATGGCGGACGCCGTTTCCGGGCCTACTACGCGGTGCAGACCGGCAACCGCCCGTACCGCATCAAGATCTTCTGCAACACCGCCACCGCGCTCACCGACTCCTACCGCCGGTATCTGGAGAGCGGAGTCATCGAGGAGTTCCGGCTCAACGGCTGCCCGATCCGCTTCGACCTCGTCGGCAAGGAGAAGAACCCGCGGCCCGACTACGTCCCGCGCGCCGCGGAGGACTGAGCCTGGGCGAGGAGATTCGCCGCGGGCGGAGGTTTCCTCTCGCGTTGTCCGGCCGCCCGTCTCCATTCGCTGTCATGCCGTTCTCCCGTTTCGGACTCTATTCCAGCATCCTGCGCGCCGTGCAGGCGAAAGGCTACGTCGAGCCGACGCCCGTCCAGGTGGAGACGATCCCGGCCGTGCTCACCGGGCGCGACGTGATCGCGTCGGCGCAGACGGGCACCGGCAAGACCGCGGCGTTTGCGCTGCCGATCATCAACCGTCTCGGGCCGCACCGCGCCGGCGGCGCCCGCGTGCTCGTGCTCGAGCCGACCCGCGAGCTGGCGGCGCAGGTGGCGGAGGCGTTCCGCGAGTTCGCGCAGTTCACGGACCTGCGTGTCGGCCTCATCCAGGGCGGCGTGAGCCATGGCAAACAGCGGGCGGCGCTGGTCGACGGCGTCGACATCGTGGTGGCCACGCCGGGGCGCCTGCTGGAGTTGCTCGCCGAGCACGCGGCGCGGCTCGATCAGGTGCAGGTGCTCGTGCTCGACGAGGTGGACCGCATGCTCGACATGGGGTTCATCGACGACGTGAGGACGATCGTGGGCCGCTGCCCCCCGCGGCGGCAGACGCTGTTCTTCTCCGCCACGGTGCCCGGCAAGATCGAGGAGGTGGCGCGCTTCGCCCTGCGCGATCCGGTGCGGATCAGCATCGGCCGCGTGCGCACGATCCCCGCGACGGTGGACCACGCGTTGTATCCGGTTCCCGGACTGCTGAAGTTTCGCCTCCTGCTGGCGCTGCTCGAGAAGACCGACTTCCGGAGCGTGATCGTGTTCACCCGCACCAAGGAGGGCGCCGACGGGATCGTCGCGCGGCTCAAGCAGTCCGGCCATTCCGCGGCCGTGCTCCATG
The DNA here is from genome assembly GCA_023443985.1 of Verrucomicrobiota bacterium. Lineage (GTDB taxonomy): Bacteria > Verrucomicrobiota > Verrucomicrobiia > Opitutales > Opitutaceae > CAJCBL01. Next base: position 10,714 of record JAEZSJ010000395.1, read on the forward strand.
GCGACCGCAGCCAGGGCCAGCGCAAGGCGGCGTTGAACGGTTTCAAGGACGGCTATTACGAGATCCTCGTCGCGACGGACATCGCCGCGCGCGGGCTGGATCTCTCCGACGTGACCCACGTGATCAACTACGACATCCCGCTCACGCCCGACGATTACGTGCACCGGGTGGGCCGGACCGGCCGCTCCGAGGCCAAGGGCGACGCGTTCACGCTGTTCACGCCCCGCGAGCGCGGCGCGGTGCAGGCGATCGAGAAGTTCATCCGCGCCGAGATTCCGTGCCGCCAGTTGGCGGGCTTCGATTACCACGCGCTCCCGGCGCCGGCTCCGGAAAACGGGGGTGGCGGGATTCGCCCCGCGAAACCCAAGGACGACGGCTGGCACGAGACGGTCATCGGGGCGAAGAAGCGCCGCAGGCCGCCGCGCGCCGATGGGCCGCCCGCGCCCCCGCCGCGCCCCAAGCCGCAGCCTGCAGCCGCGGCGAAGAAACGGGCCCCGGAGCACACAAAACATGGCCTCCGCGGCCCGAAGAAACGTCGTTGAGCCGGAACTTTCCCGATGAAGAAGACATTTCCCCTGCAGAGTCCCGGCAAGGAGCCGGCCCGTGTCCTCGAGCGCCTCAAGAACGAGGTGCGCAAGTACGTGCAGCGCGAGCAGCGCAAGACGCCGCCGGCGGAGTTCGACCGCTGGGAGTTCGCCTGCAAGGTCGGCGCGGTCGAGTCGGCCGCCGCCGCATTGCCCCTGAGCGAGGTGCTGGCGAAGGTGGAGGAGTTGGCCAGTGCCGGTGCGGCGAGCGTCTACATCGAGGTTCTGGCCCTGCCGGCGCCGCGGCCTCAGGCCGACCTGCGCGCATCGGACTCCGCGGATCACGGGCGCTGAACCCTGTTTGTCGGAGCGCGGAGGTGGGCCGCGCTCGCGCGCGGCCCGGTGTCGAAGGACTACTGCACCGGCGCGGCGGCGGCCGGAGCCGGGCGGGTCCGTTCATACTCCGCCTTCAATCGCGCATGGAGCGGCCAGAAGGGCGGGCGAGGTGCGCCTTCGAGCAACGCGATCAGGTGATGGACGTGCGTGTGCCAACCGGAGGCGTAGTTGGAGAGCTCGGACTGCTCCTCCGCACCGCGGGTGCGATGGGTGACGACGAACTCGACCCGCGAGCCGCGCGGGGCCAGTTCGAAGGTCACCTCGGAGTCGTCGCTGCCGAAGGTGAAGACGAGCAGGCGGGGCGGCTCGCACCGCAGCACGCGGCCTTCGAAGGTCACGCCCGGGTCCTGGACGTGGGCGAACTCCGGCGGCGGCGTCTCGTCCGGCGCGAGGTTCCTGTGGTGCATGGCGAACTCGATCCGGCCGCCGGACCGTTGTTCGGTGGTCCCGCCGCAGAACCAGCGGGCGCGTTTCTCAGGGTCGGTGAGGAACTCCCAGACGCGTTCGATCGGGCCGGGGAGGAGGCGGACGAGGCGCACTTCGCCGGGGGCGGTGAAGGTGCCGGGGAGGTCGTTGTTCGGTAGGCTCATTTGGTGGATCTCTTGGTTGGTCGGTCGGCGCGGAGCTCCCGCTCGAGGGCGTCGAGGCGGCGGCTCCACACGCGACGGGTGCGCTGCAACCAGTCGTCGAGCGGGTCGAGCCCGCCCGGATTCAGCGACTGGATTCGGCTCTGCCCCTCCGCGCGCGTCCGGATGAGGCCGGCCTCCCGGAGCACATTGAGGTGCTGGGAGATGGCCGGAGCGCTCACCTCGAACTCGGCCACGAGCTCGCCGGTGGTGCGGTCGCGCTCGGCCAGGAGTTCGATGATGCGACGCCGGGTGGGATCGGCGATGGCGGCAAGGCAGTGCATGCCGCAGACGATTAAGTGAAAACTTAAATAAGCAAACACCCGCGGCCTTTCCCGACGCCGGCGGGGAACTGCGGGCGGTTCAACGCATCCGGGCGTGCGGAGGGAGGCGGGGCGGTCGGGCTGCCGCGGCGGCGGAGCGGGCGGCGGCCTCGCGAAGCTTGTCCTTCTTGCTCTTCCGTCTGCCCTTCACGCCTCCGCCATCTGGTGACACCGCTGCGGCGGGCGCCGCGAGCTCCCGGGGCTCGAAGCCGGCGATCTGTTCGCGAGGAATGCTGAGGTTGTTGCGCTGCTCGATCAGGCGGAAGTGCGCGTGCGTGCCGGCGCTGACGAAGCTCACGGCGACCCCGCTCTCGCCCGCGCGGCCGGTGCGACCGATGCGGTGCGTGTAGTCGGTGGCGGAGCGGGGCAGGTCGAAGTTCACCACGACAGGCAGGCGTACGATGTCGATGCCCCGCGAGGCGAGATCGGTGACGACGAGGATGCCGACCTTCGCCTCCTTGAAGCGGGCGAGCGCGGCGGTGCGGGCGCCCTGGCTGAGTTCGCCGTGGAAGGCCCAGGCGTCGAAGCCGGCCTTGCGGAGTTTCTCGGCGACGTGCTCGGTGGCGTATTTGGTGGCCACGAACACGAGCACGCGCGTCCAGCCGTGGGCCTCGAC
>JAEZSJ010000001.1 GCA_023443985.1 Verrucomicrobiota bacterium
GGCAGAAGGTGTGCGGCACCCCGGCGGCGGCCGCGCCGGCGGCGAGTTCGCGGGCGGTCTCCCCGATCAGCAGCAGGTGGGCGACGCGGCCGGCGAGCGAGGCACCGAAGCCGGCGATATCGCCGCCCTTGGCCCGCCCGCCCGCGATGAGGAACACCGGGGCCGCGAAACGCGCGAGCGCGCCGTGCACCGCGTGGAAGTTGGTCGCCTTCGAGTCGTTCCAGTAGTGCACGCCGCCGAGCTCGGCCACGGGGGCCAGACGGTGGCGGCCGAGGCGGAAGGTGCGCGCGGCATCGACCAGCGCCTCGGGCGGCAGGCCGGAATCGCTCCACCAGGCCTCGGCCAGGACGAAGTTCTCCCGTTGCGGATACTCGGCGAAGACGGTGCCGGCCAGGCGCGGGTCGGGGGGGAGCGACTCGGTGGCGACACACGCGGTCAACGGAAGCGAGCGACCAAGGCGCTGGGCCCAGGTGCCGACGGAGGTGCCCGCCCAAAAGCGGCCGCTGGGCGTGCAATGGACCAGCCGCAGCTTGGCGTCGAAGTAGGCGCCCATGCCCGCGTGCCGCTCGAGGTGGTCCTCGGCGAGGTTGGTCCAGAGCGTGGAGTCGGCGCGGAAGTGGCGGAAGGTCTCGGCCTGGAACGAGCTGACCTCGCACACCGCCACGGTGTCGGCGGTGGGCGCATCGAGCACGGCGCGCGAGAAGGAGTAACCCACGTTGCCCACCGCGACGGCGGGCTGGCCGGCCGTGCGGAGCGCGTGCGTGAGGAACTCGGTGAGCGTGGTCTTGCCGTTCGTGCCGGTGATCGCGACCAGCCGGCCGGGCCACAGCTGCGACGCGAAGTCCAGCTCGCCGAGGCAGACGCAGCCGCCGGCGCGGGCGGCGCAGAGCCACGGATGCTCGATCGCAAACCCCGGGCTGAAGACGACCAGCGCGTGGCGCGCGGCGTCGGCCGAAGTGAACTCGGCGCAGGCCGGCGCGCCGTTGCGATCGTAGACGACCGCGGCGGCGCCGAGCGTGCGGAGGAGCGCCACCACGCCCTCGCCGCTCACGCCGCCGCCGAACACCGCGACCGGTCGGTCGAGGAGCGCGCGGAGGAAGGCGGGGACGGCGGGAGTCATGGTCAGCGCAGTTTGAGCGTGGCGAGACCGGCGAGCGCGCAGATCAGCGAGAGAATCCAGAAACGCGCTACAACCTTCGTCTCGGGCCAGCCGAGCTTCTGGAAATGGTGGTGGATGGGCGCCATCCGGAAGAACCGTCTCCCCTGCCCGTCCGGCCCCTTGGTGGCCTTGAAGTAGCCGACCTGGATCACGACGGAGAGCCCCTCGGCGACAAACACGCCGCCGACGATCACCAGCGTGACCGGCTGGTGGACCATGAACGCGAGGATGCCGATCAGGCCGCCGAGCGCGAGCGAGCCGGTGGCGCCCATGAAGACCTCGGCCGGATGGGAGTTGTACCAGAGGAACGCGATACAGGCGCCGATCAATGCGCCGCAGACGACGGTGAGTTCGCCGGTGCCGGGCACGTTGCTGATCAGGAGGTAGCCCGAGATGATGGCGTTGCCCGCGGCATACGCCATGATGCCGTAGACGAGCGCGACCGTGATCGTGCAACCGGTGGCGAGGCCGTCGAGGCCGTCGGTGAGGTTGATGAAGTTGGAGAAGCCCACCACCCAGAGGAACATCATCACGAAGAGCCCGCCGAGGCCCCAGAAGTCCGGCGGGAAGACGAAGGCGGGATTCTTCACGAACGGCAGCCACAGCTCGCGGATCTTCGCGGAGCTCTGCGGATGCATGACGAGGGCCACCAGCGCGATCGCGGTGATGAGCGTCTGCCAGAACATCTTCTCCGCGGACGAGATGCCCGCCTTGCTGCGATGGATCACCTTCAGATAGTCGTCGCGGAAGCCGACCCCGGTGAGCGCCGCATAGACGAAGAGCGCGACCACGACCCAGACGTTCGGCTCCGCCCAGAGCAGCGACGAGACCAGCACGGATCCGGAGATGAGCAGACCGCCCATCGTGGGCGTGTTCTTCTTGTCGAAACGATGCGCGAGATCGCCGGTCCGGGGATCGTCGACCGCGTCGCCGACCTTCAGTCGGCGCAACCGCGCGATCAGCCACGGTCCGATGATGAAGCCGATCGTCATGGCGGTGAGCGCCGCGAGCAGCGTGCGCATCGTGCTGAACCCGAGCAGGCGCAACGGGCCGTAGACATCGGCGTATTGGGAGAGGTGCGAAAGCATGTCAGTGGGCGCCCGCCGGGGCCGGCGTGGCGGAGAAAAGGGTCTCGAGCTGGAAACGGCGGCTGCCCTTCACGAACACCGCACCGTGGAAGGCGGCCAACGGCTCGCGCAGGTCGTCGAGCCCGGCCGCGATGTGCACCTGCGAGCGACCGTTGCCCGCGGCCAGCAGGCCCTGCTCCACGGCACCCGCGTGCGGGCCGATCGTCCAGACCTCGTCGCCGTCGCGCAGGTGCAGGGTCGCGCCGAGGCGGCGGTGGTAGTCGGCCGCCGCGGCACCGAGCTCCTCCATGCCCCCAAGCAGGTAGAGACGCGAGAGCGCCGGGGGCGCGAGCTGCTGGAAGACCGCGAGGGCGTCGGCCATCGAGGAGGGATTGGCGTTGTAGCAGTCGAGGTAGACCTTGCGCGCCCCCATGTCGCGGAGCTCGCCCCGGAGCCGCGCCGGCTCCCAGGCGGCGAGCCGCCGCTGAAGCGTCTCGTCCGGCACGCCGAGGGCGGAGGCGAGGAGGAGCGCCAGCACGGCGTTGCGGGCCATGCCGTCGGAGACGCGCCGCAGCCGGAAACGCCGGGAGACTCCGCCAGTGTGCAGCACGATCTCGGTGCCCGCGGCGTCGTGCAGGCTGGAGAAACGGAGGAAGTGCGTGCGCTCGGCCGCCGGCGGCACGTCGACGTCCGCCGGCACCGCGACGCAGGATTCGGCGCCAACGTGCTGGAAAGACGGGTACTGCCACGCCTCCCACGGGAAGACCGCGAGGCCGCCCGGGGCCACCCAGCGCAGCAGCTCGCTCTTCTCGTGCGCCACCACCTCGACCGAGCCAAGCCGCTCGAGGTGCGCCGGCGCGACGAGCGTGACGATCGCGTGGTCGGGCTGGATCAGCTGCGCAAGACCGCGCATCTCGCCGGGCGTGTTGATGCCCGCCTCGACGACCGCGAAGCGGGTCGTCCCGGGCTCCAGCCGCGCGAGCGTGAGCGGCACCCCGAGGAAATTGTTGAGGTTGCCCTCCGTCGCGAGGACCGCGGGCGGCTCGCCGAGAAGACGCGCGAGCAGATTCTTCGTCGAGGTCTTGCCGGCGCTGCCGGTCACTCCGACCACCTTCGCGCCGGCGGCGCGGCGGTGCAGCCGCGCGATTTCCTGCAGCGCGGCCAGCGGATCGCCGACGACCAACTGTGGCAGCTCCGCCGGCTCGGCCGGCCGGGCCACCAGCGCCGCGACCGCGCCCGATGCTGCTGCGGCGGCGAGAAAGTCGTGGCCGTCGCGCCGCTCCGTGCGCAACGCGACGAAGACCTGCCCGGGCTGCAACGTGCGCGAATCCGGATTGAAGCCGCGGATGAGTGCGGCGGGATGCGCGGTCCAGCGGCCGTTGGTCCAAGCGGCGAGTCGGTCTGGCGGGAACAGGGGCACGAGAAAAAGGGGGAAAGGGGGAAAGCGCGAGCGCCGGTACGGTCGGCGGTCTCGCGCTCGCGCGGCTGAAGGGGTCTCCGGTGGGTTAGGGTTTGAGCTGTTTCACGGCGATGAGCTCGCGCACGACCTGGCGGTCGTCGAACGGGATCACGGTGTCGGCAAACTCCTGGAAGGTCTCGTGGCCCTTGCCTGCGATCAGGAGCGAGTCGCCCGGACGGGCCTGGTCGAGCGCGAGCGAGATGGCGCGGCGGCGGTCGTCGACAAAGGTGATCCTCGCCTCGGCGCCCACGCCGGCCTTCATGTCATCGAAAATCTGCGACAGGGCTTCGGAGCGGGGGTTGTCGGAGGTGGCCCAGGCGAAGTCGGCGATCTCCTGCACGGCGCGCGTCATGAGCGGACGCTTGGTGCGGTCGCGGTTGCCGCCGCAGCCGAAGACCACGAGCAGGCGGCCCGGCGTGATCGCCCGGAGCATGCCGAGGGCGTTGCGGAGGGCGTCGTCGGTGTGCGCGTAGTCGACGAGCACGTTGAACGGCTGGCCGGCCTCGATGCGCTCCATGCGGCCGGCGGGGCCGCGGAAGGTGGCGAGCGCGGCGACGGCCTCGCCGAGGTTGCGCCCGAGGGCGTGGAGCGTGGCGAACGCGGCGAGCAGGTTGCTCACATTGTAGCGGCCGATGAGCGGGCTCATCACCGCCAGCGAACCGCCGGGGAAGACCACGCGGAAGGCGGTGCCCTTGAACCCGAGCTCGATCGCCTCCGCACGCACCTGCGCGTCCGCGCTCTCGCCGAAGGTGACGACGGTGGTGCCCGCGGGCGCCGTCTCCACGAGGCGGCGGCCGTACGGATCGTCGATGTTGACCACGGCCAGCTTCGGCGCCCCGCCGACGCCGCCGTCGAAGAGCTTCGCCTTCGCGGCGAAGTAGTTCTCGAGCGTCTTGTGGTAGTCGAGGTGGTCGCGTGTCAGGTTTGTGAACACAGCGACCGAGAACGCCATGCCCTGCACCCGCTGCTGGTCGATCCCGTGGGAGCTGACCTCCATGACCGCCTCGGCGCAGCCCGCGGTGCGCATCTGCGCGAGCATGCCGTAGATGTCGAGCGACTCGGGTGTGGTCTTGTACGAGGGGACGGTGCGCTGGCCCAGGTCGTAGCTCACCGTGCCGAGCATGCCGACGCGGCGCGCGCCCCGCTCGGAGAGGAAGTGTTTGAGGAGGTGCGTGACGGTGGTCTTGCCGTTGGTGCCGGTGACCCCGATCACGCGCATGTCCGCATCGGGCGCCCGGTAGTAGCGGCGGGCGACGCGCGCGAGCGCCGCCCGGGCGTCGGCCACCTGGACGAACGTGACCTTCGGGTGCGCCAGCATGGGCAGCGAGGTGGCGACCACGGCGACCGCGCCGCGCTGGATCGCCTCGTCGATGTACTTCGCCCCGTCGGAGCGCAGACCGGGGAGCGCAAAGAAGAGGTTGCCGGGAGCCACCCGGCGGCTGTCCATCACGATGCCCGAGATCGGGCGGTCGAGGGGGCCGCGTACGGCCACCGTCTCGCCGGCGGAGAAGAGATCGGAGAGTTTCACGGCGGATTTGAAGAGGCGGGCCGAGGGACCGGCGCCGCCACCGGCGGCGCCGCGGAAACGGTGCAGGCGGAAGGCCTGCACGAGTTCGTGGTTGTGGGTAAGATAGCCAATCATCGGACGTTGCCAGTCATGGCGATCACCGGGCGGACGACCGTCGCGTCGACCGGGCGGATGCCGAGGTAGGGAATGAGCTGCTCGCCGATCCGCTTGAACGAGGGGGCGGCCACGGTGCCGCCATAGGCGGGGCCGCCGGTGAGCACGCGGGCGTCGTTGACCACGACGGTGATCTGGACCTGGGGGCGGTTGGCGGGGAAAAAGCCGACGAAGGAGCCGATGTGGTGCGAGGTGGAGTAGCGCCCGTCGATGAGCTTCTGGGTGGTGCCGGTCTTGCCGGCGACCTGGTAGCCGTCGATGGCGGCGGCCTTGCCCGTGCCCTCGGCGCTCGCGGCCTCGACGAGCAGTCGGGCCATCGTCTCGGCGGTCTCGCGGGAGACGACGCGCCGGCGCGGCATCGGTTCGTAGGCGGCGACGGTGCGGCCGAGGTTGTCGCGGATCTCCCGCACGAGCCACGGGCGCATGAGCACGCCGCCGCTGGCGATCGCCCCCATCGCACCATGGACCTGCAGCGGCGTCGCGGAGATCGAGTGGCCCATCGGCAGTCGGGTGATCGTCAGCCCGTCCCAACGCGGCACCGGGTGGAGCACGCCCGGGACCTCGCCGCCGAGCGGGTAGCCCGTCGCGTCGCCGTAGCCGAAGGCGTGGGCGTATTCATAGAGCCGTTCCGCGCCGAGCAGGACGCCGAGATGGGCGGCGCCGCGGTTGGAGGATTTCCCCACGATCTCGGCGACGCTGAGATTGCCGTACGAGTGGGAGTCGCGCGGGAGGGAGCGCGGTTTCCCGCCGTACATCACGCTGGTCAGGCTGCAGTCGAAGACCGTCGCCGGGGTGACGAGGTGGTCGTTGAGCGCGCCGGCGGAGGCGACGATCTTGAAGGTCGAGCCGGGTTCGTAGACGTCGGTGATCGCGATGTTGCGCTGGCTGGCGAGCGGCGCGGTGTTGAAACGGTTGAGGTCGAAGGTCGGCCAGTTCGCCAGGGCGAGAATCGCGCCGGTGTTCGGGTCCCCGACGATGATCGTGGCGCTCTCCGGCTGGAACTTCTTCGCAAGCGCCGCGAGCTCCTCCTCGACGATGTGCTGCACGAACATGTCCAGGGTGAGCACGACATCGTACCCGTCGGCCGCGGGAATTTCGCGGCTGCGGAACTGCGCGAGCTCGCGCCGGTGGCCGTCGCGCTCCGACTCCCGCCAGCCGGCCTGGCCGCGCAGGTAGAAGTCCAGATAGCGCTCCACCCCGGTCACGGGGGTCTGCTCCTTGTTGATGTAGCCAAGAATATGCGACGCCAGTTGCCCGCCGGGGTAGACCCGCCGGTAGTGGCGCACACCGTAGACGCCCTTGATCGAAAGCGCCTGGATACGCGCGTAGACCGACTCCTCGACCTCCTCGCTCAGGCGCACCCAGCGGATGGGGCGTCCCTGGGCGGCGGCGTCGACGCCCTCCTCCCCGGCCTCGGCGGCGGTGGCGAAACGGCGCCGCAGGAGCGGTTCCAGCTGGTCCAGGGGAAGGCCGAGCAGCCGGGCGAGCTCCGGCCACTTGCGCTCGTCCTCGCTCCGAAGATCCTGCGGATCGACGCCGAGCTCCACGAGGTTGCGACTGGTGGCCAAACGGTTGCCCCGCACATCGAGGATGTCGCCGCGGCGGGCGAGCTGGACCTCGGTCTGCTTGCGCGCCTTCTCCAGGAAGGCGGTGTAGCTCTCGCGCTCCAGCCAGTGCAGCCACACCAGCCGCGTGGCCAGCCCGACGAAGCAGGCGAAGACCCCGAGGCTGAGGACCAGCAGACGAGCGTTGGAGGCGAAACCCTTGCGCATCGCTCAGCGGGTCGTGGTCAGCGGGAGCGAAGTGGAGACCAGGGTGGTCGTGAAGCGCTCGGCGTTGCGCTTCGCGGCGAACCGGATCTCAACCGGCTCGGCGACGCTGACGATCTGGTAGTCGCGCGGCATCTCCAGCCCGAGGCGGAACACCTGATTCTGCGAAAGGAGCACCTCGGGGTTGAGCGCGGCCGCGATCTCGGCGTTGGTCTCGGCGGTGCGGCGCTGCACCTCGACGATGCGCTGCTGCATCCGCTTGTTCGACTGCGCCACATCGGAAATCTGGTGACGCAGCCAGACGGTCGCCAGACCGATGCTGCCGGCGAAGGCCAGCAGGAGGATGGTGGCAAGGAGGAGCCGGTTGACCGGCGAAGCGGCTTTCTTCGTTGGGCGCTTCATGATGGGAGTTCGGGGGCGGAAAGTCGGCGGATGGCGCGCAGGCGCGCCGAACGGCTGCGCGGATTGGCGGCGAGCTCGGCCTCGGCCGGCTCGACGGGACGCCGGGTGAGGAGCTCGCCTTCGCGCGTGCGCAGCTGCTGCGGGCGCGAGTCGCTCTCGGACTCGGGCATGCCCGCGAGGCGACGGAAATAGCGCTTCACGATGCGGTCCTCGAGCGAATGGAAGCTGATCACGCAGAGCACGCCGCCGGGGGCGAGCTTCGCGAAGGCCGCCGGCAACGCGCGCTCGATCGCGGTGAGCTCGTCGTTCACCGCAATGCGAATACCCTGGAAGGCACGGGTCGCCGGATGGATCGAGGAGGTGCGGCGGAGCGCGGCCGGGATCGCCGCGGTGATCAGCTCGGCGAGCTGCCGGGTCGAGCGCAACGCGCCACCGCCACGCGCCGCCATGATCGCCCGCACCACGCGGCGCCAGGACTTCTCCTCGCCGTAGTCGCGGATCGCGTGGACGAGCTCCTGCTCGGCCGCCGTCTCCAGCCATTGCCACGCCGGCAGGCCGCTGCGGGTGTCCATCCGCATGTCCGCCGGGGCGTCGTTGCGGAAGGAGAAGCCGCGGTCGGCCTCGTCGAGCTGAAAAGAGGACACGCCGAGGTCGAACAACGCGCCGGCGAAACCGGACTCCGGGAGCTCCGCCAACGTGGCGAAGTTCACGCTGCGCAGCACAAAGCGGCCGGGGTACTCCCGCGCGACCGCGTCGGCACGCGCCAAGGCCGCCGGGTCGCGGTCGAGCCCGATCACGAAACTGCCGTTCGCCGCCTCCAGGATGCCGCGCGTGTGGCCGCCGCCGCCGAAGGTCGCGTCAAGGTAGCGCCCGCCCTCGCGCGGGGCGAGGAGCTGGAGCACCTCCTGGAAAAGCACGGACTGGTGGCCGGTCGACATCGGTTCGGGGGCGGAAGCCTGGGCGGGCGCGGCGGATCAGATGTCCATCCGCCGCATGAGCGCCTCGACGCTCTCGCCCGCCACCGCCGGGTTCTGCTGCTCCCAACGGGCCGGGCTCCAGATGGTGAACTTGGTGAGCGAGCCGATGCACATGGCCTCCTTCTCGATGCCGACCGCGCGCAACATGGGCTCGGGCAGGGCCACGCGGCCCTGCTTGTCGCAACCGAACGAGAACGCCTGCGAGAACAGCCGCTGGATCGACGCCTGCGCCGCGCTGTCACCAAGCGCCTTGGACGCGAGCTTGTCGTACAGCCGCTCGATCTCCAGCGGGGGCAGCACCAGCAGATGGCCGTCCTGGGGCAGGGCGAGATACGAGTCGCCCCCCTCGTCGCCCTCAAAGCGCCAACGCGCGGGAATCGTCAGGCGATTCTTCGCGTCGAGCACGTGTCGGAAGGTCCCGACGTAGAGCGTCTTGGTTGGTTGGGCCATGGAATGGATGACGCCTGCCCGGCGCCCCACTGTCCCCCACTTTGCCCCACCATGCCCCACCGTCAAGCCCCGTCCCCTCCTAAGTCACGACAGGTTGTTCACTTATTCACATTATTAACTCACCAATATTCGGAACCGAAACTCGGGCCGGCAGGAGCTACTCATGCCGACGGCCAGCATACCGGGCACTTTGCCAGTTCCTCCGGTCCTGCGCCTTACCCGCCATCGGCATGCGAAAATCACGTTTTCGCCCGAAAAGGGCCTCCCCATCGGCATGAGTGGCAATTCCCAACACCAACACCGACGCGCAGGAAACGCTGCTCCGATATGCTGTTAGTCTCTCGTACGCTGGGAGTTGCCAAACGATAGCCGGTCGCCACCACCGCCGGCAGTGATCCCCGGGGTACGTGCCCCGACTCCCCGCCCGCTCGCCCCGCCGCGCGGGAGCCGTGTGCCCCCACAGGCCCTGCATCCGGGAGCAGTGCACGGGAGGTGCTCCGAGCGCGCCCCGGCCCCGCACATGCTTTCCTTGCCAGTTGGCCGGCGCCTCCTAGCCTCGCGCCGCAACCCGACCTCCGCCCCATGCCGAAAGCAGTTACCGCCGTCTCCGTCTCCGACTTCTTCGCGAAGTACGGCGCCAAACTCAAGGCCGAGCTCATCGCCGGCAGCGAGGGCGTCCACCGCCAGATCCGCGAACCGAGCATCAACCGCCCCGCGCTCGCGCTGACGGGTTTCTACAAGTATTTCGCGTACAAGCGTATCCAGGTAGTTGGGTCGACCGAGATGACCTACTTCAAGACGCTCTCGCCGGTCCGGCAGGAGGAGATGATGCACGCCATGGTCGACCGCGGCATCCCCTGTCTGGTCCTCACGCGAAATCTCCTCCCGACGAAGAGCATGCTCACCGTGGCGCGCGAGCGGAAGCTGCCGCTCTACCGCACGCCGCTCATCACGATGCACTTCGTCAACATCTCGACGCTGTGCATCGACGCCGAGTTCGCGCGCCAGACCACCGAGCACGGCACCACGCTGAGCATCGAGGGCGTGGGCGTGATGATCCGCGGCCACAGCGGTGTGGGCAAGAGCGAGGCCGCCCTCGCGATCATCGAACGCGGCCACAGCCTCGTGGCCGACGATCTCACCCACCTGCGCGTGCTCGACGAGCGCGAGCTCATCGCCTCCAGCCTGCCGCTCAACCGCGGCTACATGGAATGCCGCGGCATCGGCATCATCAACGTCGCCGAGATGTTCGGCGTGCGCAGCATCCGCCCCGAGGTCCGGCTCGAGATGGTGGTCACCCTCCAGGACTGGCGCCCCGACTCGGAGGAGGAGCGCACCGGCCTCGAGGAGAGCTTCTACGATATCCTTGGAATAAGGATACCGCACATCGAGATCCACGTCCGGCCCGGCCGCGACATCGCGCGCCTCGTCGAGGTCGCCGCGCTCGTGCAGGCGCTCAAGAAGATGGGCAAGGACCCGGCGAAGGAGTTCAACGAGCGTCTCATCGCGTTCATGACCTCCCAGCAACCGGTGCCCGACACCGCCGAGGAGCCGCCGCCGCCGCCCGTGCCGGGCGTCACGCTGCCCTCGGACGATTCCGACTGACCGCGGCGCACCGCACGACGGTCGACCACCCCCGGCCGCGGGCCCCGCGCGACCGGGCCCGGGCAAGGGCTCGGGCGTCCGCCCCGGCCGCACTCACGGCTTGGTTTTTCCAAACGCTCGCCGTTTGATCGCGCGGCTCCACCGCCGGCATGCTCCGCTTCGTCCTCCGCCGCCTGCTCGAATCGATCCCCGTGATGTTCCTCATCGTCACGGCCGCGTTCTTCATGGTGCGCTTCGTGCCCGGCGGGCCGTTCCTCGGGGAGAAGGCGCTGCCGCCCGAGGTGCAGCGCAACCTCGAGGTGCACTACGGGTTGGATCGGCCCCTCTGGCGGCAGTACGTCGGCTACCTGGGCAATCTCTGCCCCAAGCGCTTCGCGCCGCAGCGCCTCTTCGCCGACCTCGACCGCGACGACCGCTGGGACTTCGACCTCGATGCGGCGTTCGGCATCAACTTCGGTCCGTCGCTCAAGTACGCCAACCGCACGGTCAACGAGATCATCGCCGGCGCGCTGCCCTACTCGCTCGAGCTCGGGATGTGGTCGCTGCTCGTCGCGCTGGCGCTCGGCATCCCGCTGGGCGTGCTCGCCGCCGTGCGCCGCAACACCTGGCTCGACTATCTGTGCAGCGGCGTATCCCTCTTCGGGATCTGCGTGCCCACGTTCGTGCTCGGCCCGCTGCTCGTGCTCGCGTTCGCCGTGCACCTCCAGCGCTTCAACGCCTCCGGCTGGAGCGAGCCGCTCGACCGCGTGCTGCCCTCGGTCACGCTCGGCCTTGTCTACGCCGCGTACGTGGCGCGGCTCACCCGCGGCGGCATGCTCGAGATGCTCGGCCAGGACTTCGTCCGCACCGCGCGCGCGAAGGGCGCCTCCGAGACGCGCATCGTCCTGCGGCACGCGCTTCGCGGCGGACTGCTGCCGGTCCTCTCCTATCTCGGTCCGGCGGCGGCGGGCATCCTCACCGGCTCGTTCGTGATCGAGCGCATCTTCCAGATCCCGGGCCTTGGCCGCGAGTTCGTGAACTCCGCCTTCAACCGCGACCACCCGCTGGTGGTCGGCACCGTCGTGCTCTACGCCGGCGCGATCGTGTTCTTCAACCTCGTGGTCGATGTCGTCCAGGTCTGGCTCAACCCGAAACTGCGCTTCGAAGACTGAGCCGCGTCACAAATCCAAACCGGACGACAGAAGATAACGAAGGAAACAAAGAAGACGCTCCCCCCAGTTCTTCCCGATCACCTCACCGCTCATCCCCAAGCATCCCTTCGTCGAGGTCTTTTTCCATCCACACTTCTTCGTTCTCTTCGTTTCCTTCTGTCGTCTCCGAAATCCGTCCTCCGCCGCCTTTCCGTCCATTCC
>JAEZSJ010000026.1 GCA_023443985.1 Verrucomicrobiota bacterium
GTGGGCGGCGGCCGCATGGGGGCCGGCGGCGGCATCTGGAGACGGGCGTGAAGGCGGGTGTGGGGGGCGGACATGGACTTGACGCCGACGAGCATGCCAAGAAAGGCCGCGCCGTGTCTCGTGCTGCTTTGCCGACGGGGAATCCGGCGGAGTGGCGGTCCGCGAGCGGCCGCGAACGGGCCCGGGGCGTTCGTCGGGCGGCGGAGGGCCGGGGGAGGGCGTCGTGTTAAAAAAAAGCGGAGCCGGCGTTATCGGCTCCGCCTCAAGGCTGGCGGGAACGGATCCGCGCCTCCCGTCTCAACGGATGGCCGCGCGATTGACGGCGCTGAGCAGTGCGCGGATCGAAGCGGTCTCGATGTTCGTGTCGATCCCGGCGCCGAAGTACTGCAGGCCGCGGTCGGTCTTGATCTGGATATACGAGGCGGCCTTGGAATCGGCGCCTTCCCCGAGCGAGTGCTCGTTGTACGAGACGAGCTGGAAGTTCTTCAACCCCGCCACCTCGAGTGCGTGCACGAAGGCGGCGATCGGGCCGTTGCCCTTGCCCTTCAGCGAACGCGGCTGGCCATCGACGAGCAGCGAGGCGGTGCACTCGGTCTCCTGGTGCTGGCCGCCCCGCGGACGGGCGGAGAAGTCCGCGAGCGAGAACGGGGCGGCGCGGTTGATGTACTCCTCGAGGAAGAGCGCGTAGATCTCCTCGGCGCCGATCTCGGTGCCCTTGGCGTCGGCATAGTCGTTGATGATCTTGCCGAACTCCTTGTGCATGGCCTTCGGGAGCTGCAGGCCGTACTCCTTCTCGAGGATGTAGGCGACGCCGCCTTTGCCGGACTGGCTGTTGATGCGGATGATCGCGCGGTAGGTGCGGCCGATGTCGGCCGGATCGAGGGGGATGTAGAGCACGTCCCAGGGTTTCTCGGGCGACTGGTGGGTCCAGGACTTCTTGATGGCGTCCTGATGGGAGCCGGAGAAGGCGGTGAAGACCAGCTCGCCGACGTAGGGATGACGCGGATGCACCTCCATCTTGGTGCAGCGCTCGTAGACCTCGCGGATGCGGTTGATGTCGGAGAAATCGAGCCCCGGGTGGAGGCCGTGCGTGTAGAGGTTGAGCGCGACCGTGGAGACGTCGAGGTTGCCGGTGCGTTCGCCGTTGCCGAAGAGCGTACCCTCGACCCGGTCGGCGCCCGCGAGCAGACCGAGCTCGGTGGCGGCGACGCCGGTGCCGCGGTCGTTGTGCGTGTGGAGGCTGATGATCGTCGACTCGCGGCGGGTGAGGTGGGTGCACATCCACTCGATCTGGTCGGCGTGCACGTTGGGCGTGGCGTATTCGACGGTGGCCGGGAGGTTGAGGATGATCTTGTTCTGCGGCGTGGGCTGCCAGACGTCGGAGACGGCCTCGCAGATCTCGAGGGCGAACTCGAGTTCGGTGCTGGTGAAGCTCTCCGGCGAGTATTCCAGCCGGATCTCGGTGCCGGCGGCGGCGAGCGGTCGCATCTTCTCCTTGAGGAACGCGATCGCGTGCGTGGCGATGGCGACGATCTCCGGCCGGGCCGCGCCGAAAACGTATTCACGCTGCTTGGGCGACGTGGAGTTGTAGAGGTGGAAGATGACGCGCTTGGCGCCCTGGAGCGCCTCGAGCGAACGGACGATCAGGTCCTCGCGGCATTGGCAGAGGATCTGGATCGAGACGTCGGCCGGGATGCGGTCCTCCTCGATGAGCCGCCGGCAGAAATCGAACTCGATCTGCGAGGCCGAGGGGAATCCCACCTCGATCTCCTTGAACCCGATCGCGACGAGCATCTCGAAGTATTCCAGCTTCTCGTCGACGCTCATCGGCTGGGCGAGGGCTTGGTTGCCGTCGCGCAGGTCGACGCTGCACCAGATGGGCGCGCGCGTGAGCGTGCGGCTCGGCCACTGGCGGTTGGGCAAGTGGACCGGCGGGAACGGGCGGTACTTCGTGATCGGCGGTTTTTGCATGACGAAACTGGTGGACGTGAACGGGGGAGGAACGGGGCGGGCTCGCTCCGGGAGAACGGCGCCGGCGGCGCCGCAACAGGGAAACTCCCGGAGGTCAGGACAGCGCCAAGCGGCGTTCCGCCGAACGGCGGAACAGCACGCCGCTGGTAAGTCGAAGCGCGGTCGGGAGGAGGTTCACGCCGCGCAGTAAGCCGGGCGCCGGGGGCGGTGTCAACGGCCGGGAGACGGCGATGCCCCCGCGGAACCAAGGCGGCGGCCCGCAGATTTTTGGCGCGGCGGCACACGCCCGCCGCGAAACGCGTTGCCGCCGGGCGCGGCAGTAACCTCAATGGGCCCGACCGCGTCTTAGCCGCTGTGTTTGGCAAAGCCGCAACAACATGGACGATCAGGCGCCCGATTATGACGCTCTGCTGGCCGGCGTACGCCGCAACGACCAGGCCGCCGCGCGCGCCCTCGTCGAGGCGCTGCATCCGCTCGTGCGAAGAATTGTGCGCTCGCATCTGCCCCGGCGCACGGCCGAGGAGGATTTGGCGCAGGAGGTCTACCTGAAGATGTTCAGCCGGCTCGAACAGTACCGGGGCGAGATGCCGCTGCCGCACTGGGTCTCCCGGATTGCGGTGACCACCTGCATCGACCAACTGCGGCACCAGCAGCGCCGGCCGGAGCTGCGCTGGGCGGATCTCACGGAGAACGAGGCCGAAGTGCTCGATGCCGTGCTCTCCGGCAGCGACGGCGAGGACGCCACGGACACGATCGCGGCCAAGGAGCTCGTCGGTCGGCTGCTCGACCAG
This sequence comes from Verrucomicrobiota bacterium, assembly GCA_023443985.1. Taxonomy (GTDB): domain Bacteria; phylum Verrucomicrobiota; class Verrucomicrobiia; order Opitutales; family Opitutaceae; genus CAJCBL01. The sequence goes on from JAEZSJ010000026.1 coordinate 2,763, forward strand.
CTCTCGCCCGCCGATCGCACGGTGATCACTCTGCTGGATCTCGAGCAGAAATCGGTCGCGGAGATCCGCGCACTGACCGGCTGGGGCGCGAGCATGATCAAGGTTCGCGCTTTTCGCGCGCGCCGGAAGCTGCGCAAACTCTTCGAGCAACTGGAACGAAAGGAATGCCCATGAAACGCCCCGATCCCTGGCTTCGTCTTGTCGCTGCTGCGCGCCGTGCGCCGCAGGAGGAGTCCGTCCAGTTGCCGCCGGGCTTCGTCACCCGTGTTGCGGCGCGCGGCTTGGCGCTGCGGCGGGAACCGGCCGACCTGTTCGGACTCTTCGGGCTGCGGGCGCTCGGTGTGGCTCTCGCCGTCCTGCTCACTTCGGCCGCGGTCAGTTACCCGTTGTCCAGGGTTGCCGAGCGCGGCGCGGGGACGGACCTCGACGATCCGGTGGCCGAACTCGTCGCCCAGCTCTGAAACCATGAATGCGAAACCTCGCGCCTTCCTGATCCTGATCGCGATCTTTGTCGCCGGGGTCGCCACGGGTCTGCTGGTGCCTTGGCGGGTGCTGTCCGCCCGCCACGACCGGCCCCAAGGGCCGAGACCGAAGATGGTGCGTATTCTTGAGCGGATCGACCACGCGCTCGAGCTCACGCCCGAACAGCGGCCGGAGGTGGAGGCGATCGTCCGCGCCTCCTCGGAGACGCTCGATCGTCTGCGCCGCGAGTCCTTCAAGGCCGGCGCCGCGGAGATCGAGACGATGAATGCGAAGATCCAAGCGTTGCTTACTCCGGAACAGCGCGAGAAGTTCGCCGAATTGCAGCGCGAGCAACGGGAGCGCGTGCGGCGTTTCGAACGCGAGCATTCCGGACCGCATCGCGACGGAGCGGGGTCTCCGCGGGCACCGCGGCCACCCGCCGAGGACCAACCGCCGGAAGGGACTCCAGACGGGCCGCCGCCACAGGAGTGAGGGGCGGGCGCCGCGTGCGATTGCGGCGCTCTTTTTCGCCAAATTCTGATTGCGGCGCCGCCGGGCCCCCACCACCGTCCGCGCCGGCCAGGTCCCATGCATGGGCAGGCGCGTGAACTCCGCCAGGACCGGAAGGTAGCAACGGCAACGACGTTCTCCCAGTGCCGTGGGGTGCCTGGCCACTTTTCATTTTCCGCGGCCGTCGCGGCGCGGCGGGTGCGCGGGGCCGGAAACCTGCAACCGCCGGCCCGGTGCTACATGGCGGCCGGCACGGGTCTCGGCGGAGCGCCTTCGGCGGGGGGCGGGGGCAGGCGTCCGTAGAGTTCGCCCAGTTCGCGCAGGTAGGCGGCACTGTCGCGTTCGAGCGCCGCCAGCTGCTCCGCGCGATAACGCCACTCCCAGTTCCCCTCGGCCGTGCCGGGGAGGTTGAACCGGGCCGAGCTGTCGAGGTTCATCAGGTCCTGCAGGGGGAACACGGCGAGACGGCAAGGGGAAGCGTAGGCGCCACGGACGAAATCCCAGGCGATCTCTTCGCCGCTGATCCGGAAATACCGCCGGAGGTGGTCGCGGATCCGCTCCGGCGCGGCGCCGTACCAGCCACGGGTCGTGTCGTTGTCATGAGTGCCCGGGTACAGTACGCAGTTGGGTGTGTGGTTGTGGGGCAGGTAGAGGTTCGTGGCGTCGCCGCCGAAGGCGAACTGGGAGATCGCCATGCCCGGCAGGCCGGTCGCCTCGCGCAGGGCCATGACCTCGGGGGTGAGCACGCCGAGGTCCTCGGCGATGATGCGCGCCTGGGGAAAGGCGTCGCGCACCGCCCGGAAGAAAGCGAGTCCGGGGCCGAGCTCCCAGGTGCCCGCGCGGGCGTTGGGCGCCCCGGCGGGCACCGCCCAGTAGCTCTCAAAGCCGCGAAAGTGGTCGATGCGCACGACATCGTACAACTCGAAGGCCGCGGCGAGACGGCGCATCCACCAGACGTACCGGGTTCGTTGATGCGCCGGCCAGTCGTAGAGGGGATTGCCCCAGAGCTGGCCGTCGGCCGAGAAGTAGTCCGGCGGCACACCGGCGACGAAGGTCGGGCGGCGGGTGGCGGGATCGAGCAGGAAGAGCTCGGAGTTCGCCCAGACGTCGGCGCTGTCGAGGGCGACGAAGATCGGCACGTCGCCGATGATCTGGATGCCCGCCGCGGCGGCGCGGCCGCGCAGGGCGCGCCATTGGCCGAAGAAGACGTATTGAAGAAACTGATGGGCGAGGATCCTCGGGGCGAGGGTGCGGCGGAGCTGGGACTTGACGGCCTTCTCGTAGGTGCGGAAATCGGCGGGCCATTCCCACCAGGGTCGCCCGCCGAAGTGATCCTTCAGCGCCAGGAAGAGCGCGTAGTCGCCCAACCAAGCGGCCTGCGAGGCGCAGAACTCCGTGAGGTCGCCGTAGGGCA
>JAEZSJ010000022.1 GCA_023443985.1 Verrucomicrobiota bacterium
GAGCCACGCCAACGCCCCGAAGGTCGCCTCGCCGGGGGTCAGCACGATGTCGCCCGCGCGCACGCCGGCCGCGCGGCAGGTCGCCCGCGCCGCGGCGATCGCCTCGCCGAGCTCCCGCCACACCCGCGGCCGCCCGCCCACCCAGAGCTCGCGCGTCGCGCGGCGCTCGATGAGCGTCAACAGGGTCGTCGGACTGAGCACCTCGTGGTCTGGCATGGGACCGGCCATCTCAACGATTCACGCCCCCGAGGTAAAGCACCTGTCCGGTGATGAAATCGCTGCGCGGTGACAGGAAGAACTCGAGCACGTTCGCAATGTCGTCGACGGTGCCGAAGCGGCGGATCGCCTGCCGGGCGAGCAGCGCCTGCAGCCTCGCCTTGGGTACGTTCCGCACGAGATCGGTCGGCACAGGCGTGGGACCGAGGGCGTTCACGGTCACACCCGTCCCGCCCAGCTCGCGGGCCAGCACCTCGGTGAACGTCTCCACCGCGGCCTTGCTGGCGGCGTAGAGCGCCTCGCCCTCCAGGCGCAGCGGCGTGGCGACCGTCGAGAAGTTCACGATCCGGCCGGCCTTCCGGCGGACCATGGCCTTCGCGACCTCGCGGCAGAAGAGGAACGTGCCGTGGAAATTCGTCGCCAGGACATCGCGGGCGGTCGCCGCCGGCGTGAGCAGCGCGTGGTTCATCGAGGCGATGCCGGCGTTGTTGACCAGCGCGTCGATGCGCCCGTGCCGTCGCACGACCGCGCGCACCATCGCCACCACCGCCGCCTCGTCGGACACCTCCAGCGCGTGGTGCTCGTACCGCCGGTGCTTGAGCGTCGCCGCGCCACGGCTACAGCCGCACACGATGTCGCCGCGGCCGAGAAAATGTTCCGCCAGACCGCGCCCGATGCCGCGGCTGGTGCCGGTGATGAGGAGGACGCGCGGGGTCTTCATGCGGGCAAGGTCACTCCGCGAGCAGTTCGGCCACGTACGCGGCGAGGGCGTCGACATCGCGGAACGGCGACCGCCCGCGGCTCATCGCGCGTTCGCTGGCCAGCACGATCTCGCGGTCGAACTCCTCCGCGAGCCGGTACTCGAGATCCGCGAGGAAGTTCACCAACCCGAGGCTGTCGAGCGCGCTGCCGGGGCCGAAGATCACCGGATTGGCACCGCGGCGCTGCCCCTCCGGCAACGTCGCCAGAATCAGGGCCCGCAGGGCTTCGGGATTCGCAGGTTTGCGCTCGCGCATGTGGGAGTTGTGGAGGCTCGTCGGCCGCGCGGCCCGTGTCGAGGGAGGAGTTACCGTCCCGGCTCCGCGATCGTGTCACGTTCCACCGGTGGCGCCGCCACCGGTCGCTTCCCTCGCCTTCACGTCCGTCCGCCGTCCGTCTCGCGCTGCCCCTTCGGACGGAGTTTCGGCATCGTCGCCTCGCCCGGGGCCGAGATGCCCTCGCGGGAGCACACCAGGGCGACCGTGCGCCAGAGGATCCGGAGATCGAGTCCGAAGGTCCGGTGCGTCGCGTACCACGCGTCGAGCTGCAGCCGCTCGTCCCAGGTGGTCGCGTTGCGCCCGTGGATCTGCGCCCAGCCGGTGAGCCCCGGCCGCACGTCGTGCCGGCGCGCCTCCTCGGGGGTGTAGTAGTCGAGGTACTCGACCAGCAGCGGCCGCGGCCCCACCAGGCTCATCTCGCCGCGGAGGATGTTCCAGAGCTCCGGCAACTCGTCCAGGCTCGACGCCCGCAGCCGCAGCCCGAACGGCGTGAGCCGCTCCGCATCCGCCAACGGCCGGCCGTCGGGACCGGCCGCATCGCGCATCGTCCGGAACTTCACGACCGTGAAGATCCGCCCGCCCCGTCCGGGCCGGCGTTGCCGAAACAGCACGGGCGACCCGAGCTTCACGCGCACGGCGAGCGCCAGTCCCGCCAGCAGCGGCGAGAGCACCACCAGCAGCACGAGCGCCGCGCAGAAGTCGAAAAGGCGTTTCATGTCCGGTGGAGTCGGCTCCGCTCGTGCGCCGCCTGCCTTCCGCGCTCCGCCCTACGCGTTGAACGCCTCGTACAGCCGCGCGATCGCGGGAACTCGCCGCAGCAGCGGCGGCAGCGCCTCGCTCCGGCAGCCGCGCTCCGCCCACTCGGCGAGCGCCGGATGCAGCAATCTCACGCCAAGGTCCTCCGCCGTGCGCCGCAGGTTGCTGAGCTGACGCTGAGCGCCCGCGCGCGCCTCGTCGCTTGTGAGGTCCTTGGCGACCAAAGCGGCCAGATCGCGAAAGAAATGGGCCGCCAGATCGGCGACCTTGTCGCGCTCGATGCGCAGACGGAAACGAACCTCCGCATTGTCATCGAAATGCTGATGCATCCAGCGTTGCGCCAGGGCCTTCGCCACTTCCGCGCGCACGCGGGCGGGATCGAGCGGTTTCGCGAGAAACCCGCTCGCGCCGAGCTGCACCGCCTCCTGGACCGCCTCGCGATCCGGCACGGCGCTGCAGAAGAACACCGGCAGCTTTTGGAAGATCGAGTCGGCCCGGATCTCACGCAGGAGCTCCACGCCCGACTCCTCCGCCAAGCGCAGATCGAAGATTCCGAGCGCGGGGGCGGCGCGGGTCTCGAGCACCTCCAGCGCACCGCGCCGGTCGGCCGCTTCCCATACCGTGTGCCGATCGCGTTCAAGGATCGCGCGCAAGAGCACGCGATTGGTTGGTTCATCGTCGACTATGAGTATGCCAGCCACGGGAGAAACAGTGGGCACTCGACGGCGCGGAGCGAGAGCAAACCGGGCCCGCGGCCGCGCGCGCCGCGGCGCGACTGGGGAGGAATCCCTTCCGCCCGGCCCCGGCCGGATGTCGCCACGCCTTGGGCACACGCCGCGCTCGCTCCGACCCCGGCGTCGGCCACGGTCACCGCTCGCCGAGCGGTGCCACGCCCAGCGCGGGATCCCGCGCCTCGAGCCAGTCGCCACCGAACTGCCGGAGCGCGGTCACCCCGACGACGGCATGGCGTGCCCCGGGCGGCACGGTGTCGGCCACCGCGAGCGCGCGCCAGTCGCTCTCGCCCTTCGGCAACATCACGGTGCGGTACTCGCCCACCCGTGCCCCGGCCGCGTCGAGAAACGCCAGGAACAACGCCGCGTTGTTGCCGGGGCTGCTCCGCCCGCGCATCCGTACAGTGGCGACACAGAACCGGCCCGGCGCCACCGGTTGCGCCTGCAGGAGCTGGGTGTCCCACGCGCCCTCGATCCGCAGCGCACGGGCGCCGTCACTCCTCGCCCCGAGGGCGACCCGGCCGAGTTCGGTCGGCGCGGCCCGGAGCTCCCAGTGCGCCGGGATCTCGCCCGAAAGCGGATAGAGGAAACGCGGTTCCTGCCCGCGCGGGTCGACCGCGACGAAGGTCGCGTTCCGGAGGAGATTGGGGGCCGCGGCGGCCCGCGCCGCCACCCCCTCGCCCGCCAAACCGGCCCAGTGCTCCGGCACGGCCAGGCCCGCCGCCGTCAACTCCGCGAGCGCCAAC
>JAEZSJ010000333.1 GCA_023443985.1 Verrucomicrobiota bacterium
GAGCCGTCCCCCGCGGAGTCGCCGCCGGCCACCGCCGCAACACCCGCGCCGGCGCCGCGGGATCCCGCGGACCTCGGCCACGGACTGCGCTACCTCCGCCTCGGCGAACACACCGATTCCGCCGCGCTCGCCGCCGCCTCCGCCGCGCCCGCCCTCGTGCTGGACCTCCGCGCCGCCGCGGCCGGACCGGCGGAACTCGGTGCCGCGCTCGCCGGCCGCGACCACGTACGGCCGGCATTCGTCCTTCTCGGCGCGGCCACGCCGGCGGCGATCCGCGCGGCTCTGGCGCACCCGCCTGCGGGTGTGCTCACGCTCGCGCCGAAGGAGTCCGCCATCCCGGCCTCGCTCGTCCTCGATGTGTCCACCGCGAGCGATCAGGCCGCGGTCGCCGCGCTCGCCGGCGGCAGGCCGCCGTACGAGTTGATCGAGGAGAAGGTCGAGAAGCAGCGCTTCGACGAGGCCCGCCTCGCCCAGAACCACGCCAACGGGGTCCGGGACAGCGCGGACGCCCCGGCGCCGAAGACGGAGTCGCCGGCCGCCGATCCCGCGCCCGCGCCGACCCGGGATTTGCTGCTCCAACGGGCCGTGTTTCTCCACCGCGCGCTGCTTGCGCTCGACCGCATTCCTGAACACACCTGACGCATGCCCGCGCCCGGACTAGTCATCGTCGTCTGCACGGCCAACATCTGCCGCAGCCCGATGGGCGCGAAACTGCTGCAACACGCCCTGACGGCCGAGCCCGAGCCGCTGCGCTCGCTGCAGGTGGTGTCGGCGGGAATCGCCGCCTCCCCCGGTCAGCCGGCCACCGACAACTCCGTCGCCGCGCTGCGGAAGGTCGGCATCACCCTCGACGCCCACGGCAGCCAGCCGCTCACCCAGTCCATGGTCGACCGGGCCGTGGCGGTGTTCTGCATGACCGAGGGGCACCGACTCTCGATCGAGGCCTCGCTCGCGCGCCCGCCGAAGCACCTGCACCTGTTCCGCGAGTTCCTCGGCCACGGCCACGACCCCGAGATCCCCGATCCGTTCGGCGGCGACTTCCGCGAGTACGAGGCCTGCCGCGACAGCATGGTCGAGGCGATCCCGTCGCTTGTGCGCTTCCTGCGCAGCCTCGTCGCCCCCGCGGGCTGAGCGGCGGCCGGCTCAGCCGAGGAACGGGTTGAAACGGCGCTCGTTGGCGATCGTCGTGTACGGTCCGTGGCCGGCGGCGACCAGGGTGTCCGGCGGCAGCAGGTCCACCACCCGCCGCGCTTCCCTCCGGAGCGTCTGGCAACAATGGAACGCGCCGCCGAGCGAGCCCGCGAAGATCAGGTCGCCGGAGAACAGCACCCCGGGCACCGTGTCGCCGAGCGTCACGTGGTAGGCGTTGTGCTCCGCCGTGTGACCCGGTGTGCGGAAGACGCGGACGCGGAAGCCGGCCAACTCGCGCACAATCCCCTCGCCGACCGACTCAACGGCGAATCCGGTGCGGGCGGAGGGGGCCAGCACGCGCGCGGACGGGCAGCGGTGAACCAGCCCGGCCAGCCCGCCGGAGTGGTCGCGGTCCCAATGCGTGAGGAGCACCGCCGCCGGGTTCGCCACCCCCGTGGGCCAGGCGTCCAGCAGCCGCTCCGGGCAGTCCACCGTGTCGACCAGCACGGTCGCCCGCGAAGCGGGATGTTCCAGGACAAACGCATTCACCCTCCCGATACCGTAGGGCAGCGCGATCACATGGAGCCGGAACGGCAGCGACGGCAGCGGCGGCAGCGGGTACTTGCCCTGCCCGAGCGCGCACACGCCGACCTCGTTCAGGCCGAGCGCGATCGCGAGCCGTTGCAGCTCGATGCAGTCGAAATCGTAGCGGTAGTCCTCCGCATCCTTGATCCGCCCCGCCTCGATGCCGGTGGTCGCGGCGAGCTGCGCCTCGGTCAGCCCGGCGTTGCGCAGGGCCTTCTCGAGGATGTCGCCGAGTTCGTCTTCGAGTGGTGGGGCGAACGACATGGGGCGGACAATAGCCCCCGCAAAATGGATTTTCAATTCGGGCCCGACCCGCCACCGTCGATTCCCATGGCTGACACCGACTCCGAGGTCCTCGACATCTTCACCCGCACGCGCGCGCTGCTGCGCGGGCACTTCGTCCTGCGCTCCGGGCTGCACAGCGGCCATTTCTTCCAATGTGCGCAGGTGTGCCAGTACATGCCGGAGGTCGAGCGGCTCGCCGAGTTGCTCGTCGGCAAGCTGCAGGAGGCCGGCGTGCAGTACACCACCGTGCTCGCGCCCGCGATGGGCGGTCTGGTGATCGGCCAGGAGGTCGCGCGGCGTTCGAAGGTCCGCTTCATTTTCGCCGAGAAGGAGAATGACCGCCTCGTGCTGCGGCGCGGCTTCAAGATCGCCGCCGGCGAGCGTGTGCTGGTGGTCGAGGATGTCGTCACCCGCGGCGGGCGCGTGCAGGAGTGCCTCGAGATCGTGCAGTCGCGCGGCGGTGTCGTGGCCGGCGTGGCGATGCTCGTCGACCGCAGCGAGGGCAGGACGAAGTTCGCGGTCCCGTCGTGCCCGCTGCTCCAGCTCAGCTTCCCGACCTATCCCGCCGACCAGCTGCCCGCCGAGCTCGCCGCCCTCCCCGCCGAGAAACCCGGCAGCTGACGCGCCGGCCGGCACGTGGGCGGTTCGCGGCGGCACGGCGACCCGCCGCGGCCGCACCGGCTATTTCGCCAACTCGAGCGAGACGTACTTCCGCGCGCCGCCGTACCGCACAACGAGCGTGTTGCGGCCCTTGCGCAGCGCGTCCTTGGCATCCCGCACCGTGGCCACCTCGGACTTGTTGACCCGTTCGATCACCGTGCCGACCGGCAGCGTGAGCCCGTACGGCGAACGGCGCTCGACGACCGTGACGACCACTCCGGCCGCACCGCTCTCGAGGCCGAACTCGCGCCGGAGCAGATCCGAGATCGGTTCGACCTGCACGCCCTCGAGCAGTTCGACCGCCGCGCGCTCGGCGGCCGGCCGCTGGTCGTCCAGGCGGCCGAGCGTGACCTCAATCGCAAGCGGCCGGCTTTCCCGGATGATCCGCAGCGTCGCCTTCGTGCCCGGCGGAGTCTGGGAGATCGACAAGCGGAGCTCGTCGCTGTTGAGAACCGGCTTCTCGTTGAGCGTGATGACGACGTCGCCGGCGGCCAGCCCGGCCCGGGCGGCGGGACTGCCCGGGGTGACCTCGTTGATGAGCGCGCCGCGGTTCTCCTTCAGATCGAAACTGGCGACCAGCCCGGCATCGAGATCCTGCGTCGCCACCCCGAGGTAGCCGCGCACGACCTTGCCGGACTCCACGAGGCTCTTCATCACGAACGCGGCGAGGTTCACCGGGATCGAGAAGCCGATCCCGATGTTGCCACGGGTGGTGGTCATGATCGCGGTATTGATGCCGACGAGACGCCCCTTGGCGTCGACCAGCGCGCCGCCGGAGTTGCCCACGTTGATCGCGGCGTCGGTCTGGATGAAGTCCTCGTAACCGGGGTCGCTGTCCCCGCGCGCGAGCAGGTCGAGCCCGCGCCGCCCCGTGGCGGAGACGATGCCCATCGTCGCCGTCTGGCCGACATCGAGCGGGTTGCCCAGGGCGAAGACGATGTCGCCCACGCGCAGTCGGTCGCTGTCGCCGAGGGTGACGAACGGCAGGTTCGCACCCTCGACCTTGATCACGGCGACATCGGTCTTCGGATCGGCTCCGATCAGGCGGGCGGGGAGCTCGCGGTCGTCGGGCAGCTTCACGAGCAGGGAATCCGCCCCCTCGATGACGTGGTTGTTGGTGAGGATGTAGCCCTCCGCCGAGACGATCACCCCGGAGCCCAGGCCGCGCTCGGGCTGCACGGCGACGGAGCCGTCGCGGAGCGTCGTGCCAAGTCCAACACGGGTGCGGGCGAACTTCGTCGAATACACCGAGACGACCGCCGGCCGGGCGGCCGCCAACGCGTCGGCATGGCTCCCGAGGGCCGGCGCGGGGGCGCTGGCGGGGGTGGGGTCGACGACGAGGGTCGGCGCCTCCGCGCGGTTCCGCACGATCAGCAGGCCCACGACCAGCCCGATCACGCCGCCCACGGCCGCACCGTACGCGAAGGATCGGGGTGTCATGGCGGCGCGCAGCGGACCGGGATCAGAAGCCCTTGACCTTGAACAGGCCGGTGACGGAGCGGTTCGAGTGCACCCGGAGGATGGCCTCGCCCAACAAGCCCGCGATGCTCAGCCGGGTGATCGGCAGACCGCGGGTCTCGAGCGGCACGGAGTTCGTGGTGATGAGCTCGTCGATCGTGCCGTTCTGGAGACGAGTGTAGGCCATCTCGTTGAGGATACAGTGGCTGACGGCGGCCCGCACGCTCACCGCGCCGTGGTCGCGCAGCATCTTCGCGGCGGCGGTCAGGGTGCCGGCCGTCTCGGTGATGTCGTCGACCAGGAGGACGTCCGCGCCCTTCACGTCGCCCACCACGCTGATCGCCTCGACGGTCGTGGCGGTCGTGCGTTTCTTGGCGACCAGGCCCAGGCCGGCGCCGAGCACCTCGGCGTAGGCGGCGGCCATCTTCATCCCGCCCACATCGGGGGAGACGACGACGAGGCGGTCCGTCTTGAGGTGTTTCGCCATGTATTCAAAGAAAACAGGCGAGGCGTAGAGATGGTCGACGGGTATGTCGAAGAAGCCCTGGATCTGCTGGCTGTGCAGGTCCATCGTGAGCACGCGGTTGGCGCCGGCACCGACGAGGAGATTGGCGATGAGCTTCGCGGTGATCGGGACGCGGGGCTGGTCCTTGCGGTCCTGCCGCGCGTAGCCGTAGAACGGCATCACCGCGGTGATGCGCTGGGCCGAGGCGCGGCGGGCCGCGTCGATCATGATGAGCAGCTCCATCAGGTGATGGTTCGTGGGCGGGCAGGTCGGCTGGATGATGAACACATCCTTGCCGCGCACGTTCTCGTTGATCTTCACGAAGGACTCGCCGTCCGGGAAGGTCGTGACTGTGGCGTCGCCGAGCGGGAACTCGATCGCGCGGCAGATCTCTTCCGCGAGCGGGCGGTTGGCGTTGCCGGAGAATACCTTGATGTTTGCTTCCATCGTCGTCGGGGGGAAGGAGGAGAATGAGCGGAAGGGGCGGCCGGGCGGAAGGCTATTTTGCGGCGTCAAGGCCGAGCTGGGCTTCGAGCCGGCCGACCCGCTTGAAGAGGTCGGGCAACTGGCCGCGCAGCAGCTGGAACTTCTGTTCGAGCAGGTGCGGCAGCGCGTAGCAGCCGCTCACCTTGCTCTTCGGTGGCAGGTCGCGGTTCAATCCGGACTGGGCACCCGCCAAAGTGAAGTCGCCGATGTGCAGATGCCCGGCCACACCGACCTGCCCGCCGAGCACGACATAGTCGCCGAGGGTGGTGCTGCCGGCCACGCCGACCTGCGCCACGATGAGGCAATGCCGGCCGATCGTGCAGTTGTGCGCGATCTGGACGAGGTTGTCGATTTTCGTCCCCTCCCCGACCGTGGTGCGGCTGAACCGCGCGCGATCGATGGTCGTGTTGGCCCCGATCTCCACGTCGTCCCCGAGCACGACGTTGCCGATCTGCGGGATGCGTTCGTGGCGGCCCTTCACGGTGTCGTACCCGAAACCGTCCGACCCGATCACCGCACCGGGCTGCAGCCGCACGCGGGCGCCGAGCACGCAGTCGGAGGCCACGACACTGTGCGCGCCCAACCAGCACGCGGCGCCGATGCGGGCGCGGGCGCCGACGAACACGCCGGCCTGCAGGACCGAGCCGTCGCCGATCCGCGCGCCCGCCTCGACCACACAGAGCGGCCCGAGGTGGACCTCCGCGCCGAGCTCCACGCCGGGGGCGACGACCGCCGAGGGATGGATCCCGGCCGGCGGCCTGGGCCAGAGCAGTTGCTCGAGGCGGCGGCAGATCCGGGTGAGCCCCACGGAGGGATTTGCGAGCAGAAGCCAGAGCTGGCCCGCGGGCGGCTCGCCCGGAAAATCCTCCGGCAGGAGAAGCACCGAGGCACGGCAGCCCGCGACCGCGGGGCGGTATTTGGGGTTGGCGAGGAAGGCGAGGTCGCCCGGCCCGGCGGTATCGAGGGCGGCGATGCCGCCGACCATGGCGTCGGTGCCTCCGCGTGTGCGGAGAGGCTGGACGATCTCGATGAGTTGAGCCGCGGAGAAGGCTGGCGCCATGGGACGAGCGTGTTGGGAGCCGACGGGTACTGAAACAAAAAAACCCCGCCCGGGAACGGACGGGGTTGGGGAAACGGGGTGGCGGCCGATTACTTCGCCGGTTCCGCCGGAGGCGTGACGGAGATGGCCGGCGGGCGGTCCTTGTTGATGGCCTCCAGCACCTCCTCGGTGATGCTGTAGCTCGGGTCCGCGTAGATGACCACGGCGCTGGCGCCCTGGTTGAGCACGAGGGTGGCGCCCTTCTTCTTGGCGATGTCGGTGGCGACCTTGGCGATCTCCTCCGCAGCCTGCTGTTGGAACTGGCCGAGGCGGCGCTGGAAGCTCTGCTGGACCTGCTGCATGAACTGTTGGATCTCGCCCTCCTTGGCGCGGATCTCGCCGACCTTGGCCTCGAGATCGGCCTGGGCCTTCTTGCGGGCCTCCTCGCTGAGGATGGCGCTCTTGGTCTGCTCCTGGAGCTCCTTGGCCTGGGTCACGAGGGCCTCGCCGTCCTTCTTCATGGACTCGATGCTCTCCTTGGCCTTCTTCTCGTCCTCGCGCAGCTTGGCCTGCTGCGCCTCGGTCTTGTAGTACTTCTCGAACAGCTGCTCCATGTCGATGGTGACGACCTTCACGGCGACCTGCGCGTGAAGACCGGCCGTCGCACCGAGGAGGGCGAGGGTGGCGATCGCAAAACGGAATGGGTTCTTCATCGGATTGGTTGGGTCTGGGGTTTCCTGGGGGCTGATCAGAAGCGGGTGCCGTAGGAGAAGTTGAACTGGCCGCCCTGTTTGTTGAACCTGTCGCCGGTCAGCGGGATGCCGTAGTCGAGGCTCATGGGCGAGCCCATGACCATCATGCGGATGCCGAAGCCGAAGTTGTCGTTGTACTGTCCGGGATTGAAATCGTAGGCGCCGCGGTTGACGAAGCCGGCGTCGTAGAAGACGGCGAACCGGACCGGGCTGACGATGTCGAGCGAATACTCGAGGCTGAACATGCCGTAGCTTTTGCCGCCGAGGATGATGCCCGTGCTCGTCTTCGGACCGACCTCGCGGTACTCGAAGCCGCGGAGGGTGTTCGGACCGCCGAGCGTGTAGTTGTAGTAGTAGAGGTCGTCGTCGCTGGTGTCGTCGAACTTCTCGATCACGCCGGCGCGGAGGAGGATCGCGAGCACCTGCTGCTGGGCCTTGAACAGCGGCACGAACTGCGCGCCCTTGAACTCGACGCTGTAGAAGTTGCGCTCGCCGCCGAACGGCCCGCCCGCGAACTGGGTCGTGAGCTCGATGCGGTTGCCGCGGGTCGTGTTGATCATCTTGTCGCGGGTGTCGCGCAACAGCGTGAAGCCGACGCGGGACACATCGTGGGAGTCGAGCAGCGAGGCGAGGTACTCGTTGGAGGTCGAGATGTCCTGGTACTTGATGTTGTCGTACGCGTAGGAGAGCTGGCCCTCGAACAGCTCGAACAGCCGCTTGCGCGTGTAGATGGAGCCGCCGGTGGCGATCACCTCGTAGTAGGACGAGGTGTAGTCGGAGGCGGTGCGGTGCAGCTCGAAGCCGAGCGCGATCTGCTTCTCGAGGAACCAGGGCTCCTCGAAGTTCAGCGCGATCTCGTTGGACTGCGAACCGATCTGGAAGCGGATCCGGAACTTTTGGCCGTCGCCCTGGAAGAACGAGCGCCGGTTGAGTACGTCGAAGTTGCCTTGGCTGAGCTCGGCGTAGAACACCGCCTTCTCGAGGGAGCTGTAGCCGGCGCCGAAGGTCAGGTTGCCCGTCCGCGCCTCGGTGACCTTGACCTTCAGGTTGCGGCGGCCGGGCACGTTCGTCTCCTCGGGGGTGAGGTTCACGTCGTCGAAGAAGCGGGTGTTCTCGAGGCGGAGCTTGCTCACGTTCATGCGCACCGAATCGAAGACCTGGCCCGGGGCGAGCACGAGCTCGCGCAGGATGACGATGCTCTTGGTCTTGTCGTGGCCCTCGATGTCGATCGATTCGAGCGTGACCTTCTCGCCTTCGGTGATGTCGAAGTCCACGTCGATGGCGCCGGTCTCGAGGTTCGGCTTGCGCAACAGCCGGACGCGGGTGTCGAGATAGCCGCCCTTGCCGTAGAACTCCTCGAGCGCCTCCACGTCCTTGTCGAGTTTGGACGGCACGAACCAGTTGCCCGGCCGTTCGTTGAGGGCCATCGAGAGGAAGCGGGCCGGGAACAGCTTGTTGCCGACGAAACCGATACGGCCGATCTTGTACCGGCGACCCTCGTCCACCGGGATCACGATGACGAGGCGGCCGGGCTTGGGATATTCGAACTGGACCTTCGAGCGGACGATCTCGACATCGAGGTAGCCGCGCTCGCGGTAGAAGTCGCGCAGCTTGTCGAGGTCCTCCTCGAACTTGTCGTCCTGCAGGCGGCCCTTGCCGGTCAGCCACGAGAACATCCAGTGGCGGCGGGTCTCCTCCATGGCACCGCGGAGCTTGCGGGACGAGACGCTGGCGTTGCCCACGAAACGCACATCGTGGATGCGCGTCTTCACCCCTTCACGGATGCGGAAGATCACGCGGCCGAAACCGGTGGTGCGATCGCGCTCGATCGAGTAGTTCACCTCGGCCTGGGAAAAGCCCTTTTTCTGGTAGTACTCGAAGACCTTCTGCGTGTCGGCCTTGATCTGGCGTTCGTCGAGGGAGGAGTTCGGCTTCGTCGCGATCTCCTTCATCAGCCGCCCGCGCCGGAAGGCGTGGTTGCCGTCCAACTCCACCGAGAGCACGCGGAACTTCGGCGTGACCTCGACGACGAGGTTCACCCGGTCAAAGCCCTCCTCCTCCTTCTTGACTTCGATGAGCTCGAACAGGCCCGTGCGATAGAGGTTGCGCACATCGCGGTCGACGACGCCCTCGTCGAAGGCCGCGCCCTCGCGGATCTGGATGTTCGCTCGCACGACCTGCTCGCTGACGTTGCGCACGCCCAGGAATTTGACATCGACCTTCCCAATCGTGATCTGGGGTTCTCCCCCGATTTGGGCCCGCGCCGCCGGCAACCCGGCAAACACAAGCACTGCACACAGAAAGCCCAGCCAGCCCCATGCCGGGGTACTACGCGATATGGTTTTCAAAGCGGGTAATGTCCTTGAGGAAGGTTAATTTGATTTCTCCTACCGGTCCGTTTCGCTGCTTGGCAACGATCAAATCCGCCGAGTCGGCTGCCGTCTGGAACTTCTCGTCAGCATCCTTCGGTCGCGCCAGCATCAGGACGACGTCCGCGTCCTGCTCGATCGAGCCGGATTCGCGCAGGTCGGAGAGGCGGGGCACGCGGTTTTCTTTTTCGGAGGCACGGTTGAGCTGGCTGAGGACAATCACCGGAACATGGAGTTCCTTCGCCATGCCCTTCAGCCCGCGCGAAATCTCCGCGACCTGTTGCTCGCGGTTCGCCTTCGGGTCCGTGCCCGAGACAAGCTGGAGGTAGTCGACCATGATCATGCCGAGGCCGCCGCGGTCGCGCATCTTCTGCGCCACGCGCCGCGCCTTCGCCCGCATCTCCATGATCGAGATGCTGCTCGAATCGTCGATCATGATGGGGGCGTTCTTGAGCGCCTCGGCCGAACGGCCCAGCCGCGCCGTCTCCTCGCTGTCGCGGCCCACGAAGCCGTCGCGCAACCGCTGCATGTTCACCCGCGCATGCGAACAGAGCATACGCAGCGCGATCTGCGAGGAGCCCATTTCCAGACTGAAAAGCAACACGCCCACCGGCGGCGTCTTCTTCGGGTTCGCCGGCAGCGCCGCGGCCTCCGCGATGTTCAGCGCCAAGCTCGTTTTGCCCATCGAGGGGCGCGCCGCCAGGATGGTCATCTCCTGTTTCTGGAAACCGAAGAGCATCTTGTCCAGGTCCACAAACCCCGAGCTCACACCCGTCAGTTCGCCGCGCCGTTCGAGCATCTTCGCGATGACCGCCGTCGCCTCCTTGATCGGCTCCTTCATCTCGCGCGCCGAGTCGTTCGTGCGGTCCTGCGTGATCTGAAACATGTCACGCTCGACCTTGTCGATGAACTCCTCGATCCCGCCCTGGTATTGGTAGCACTTCTCGATCGCCCCGGTGGACACCGCAATGAGCTGCCGCAGCAACGCGTTCTCGCGCACCTGCTCCAGAAAATACGTGCGGTGCGCCGTCGTCGGGATGCGGTTTGTGATCTGATTGAGCCGCACGAGGCCGCCGACCGCGTCGAGCAGGTTCTTCTTGCGCAGCTCCTCCGCCAGCACCGCCTCGTCCACCGGGTGCCCCGCGCGGTAGATCTCGCAGAGCACCTCGAAGATCACCCGGTTGCTCGGATCGTAGAACGACTCCGGCGTGAGCTTCGCCTCCACGCACGACGACACGCTGTCGCCACCGTCGATCAGGCAGCACGCCAGCAACGACTCCTCCGCCTCGATGCTGTGCGGCGGCGTGCGGCCACCGGTCGGTGCGGGTCGCATATTGATCTCCCCTCGTGGGAAATCCTCGTTGCCGAAGCGTCGGGAGGAACTGTGGGCGAACTCGGGGGGCATCGGAAAACCGCGCATGGCGACAGACTTCGCCGCGCCGCGCAACGTCTCTCCGGAAAAACTTGCGCGCACAGTTATTCACAGCGCCGCCCCCGCTTGCCTTCCCCTGTCCTCTCTGCTCCGTTGCACCCGTCCTATGCGAATCCGTTCCTACCGCGCCCTCCGCCCGCAGCCCGAGCTCGCCGGCCAGATCGCCTCCGTCCCGTACGATGTCGTCAACACCGCCGAGTGCCGCGCGCTCGTCGAAGGCAACCCGCTGAGCATGCTCCGCGTCGCCCGCTCCGATCTCGAGTTCGCCGACGGCACCGACCCCTACTCCGACCCCGTCTACGCCCGAGCCAAGGAGAACTTCGAGCGCCTCATCTCCGCCGGTCACCTCGTCCGCGAAGCCGCGCCCTCGCTCTACATCTACCAACAGCAGATGGGCAGCCACATCCAGACCGGCGTCGCCGCGCTCTGCCATGTGGAGGACTACGACAACAACCTCATCAAGAAGCACGAGAAGACCCGCAAGGACAAGGAGGACGACCGCGTCCGCCACACCTCCACCCTCTCCGCCAATCCCGGCCCCGTCTTCCTCACCTACCGTGACCAGCCCGCGATCGACACCATCGTCGCCGCCGCCGTCGCCAGCGCCCCGCTCCTGAGCTTCACCGCCCACGACGGCATCCGCCACACCGTCTGGCGCATCACCGCCCCCGAGGCGCTCGTCACCGCATTCCGCCAAGTCCCCGCCGTGTACATCGCCGACGGACACCACCGCGCCGCCTCGGCCGCCCGTGTCGCCCGCGAACGCCGCGCCGCGAACCCCGCCCACACCGGCGACGAGGACTACAACTGGTTCCTCACCGTCCTGTTCCCGGCGAGACAGCTCCGCATCCTCCCCTACAACCGGCTCATCGTCGACCTCAACAGCCGCTCCCCGCGCCAGTTGCTCGCCGAGCTCGGCCGCATCGGCGCGATCACCCCGGCGACCAACGCCGCCCCGGCCGCACCGGGCAACGTGCACTTCTACCTCGAGGGCCAGTGGCACGCGCTCGCGCTCAATCCGCTTGCCGGCGCCGATCCCGTCTCGCGCCTCGACGTGAGCCTCCTGCAGGACAAGGTCCTCGCCCCGCTGCTCGGCATCGACGATCCGCGCACCAGCAAGCGCATCGACTTCGTCGGCGGCATCCGCGGCACCAAGTACCTCGAGGACGCCGTGAACTCCGGCCGCGCCGCCATCGCGTTCTCGATGCACGCCGTCACCATCGACCAGCTCATGGACATCTCCGACGCCGGCCAGATCATGCCGCCGAAGAGCACCTGGTTCGAACCGAAGCTCCGCGACGGTCTCTTCATGCACCAGTTCTGACCGGGCGTCGCGCGCAACGCCCCCGCATCCTCCAGGCCGGCCTCACCGCCGGCCTTTTCGTTTTGCCGCGTTGTGCTGTGCGCCAACGCATCGCGGTTCCGCCCGTAGGTCGGGCTTCGCGCCCGGCTCTCACCACCATTCCGTCGGTCGGGCTCTACGCCCGACTCTCCGAAAACGTCTCCACAAGTCGGGCATAAAGCCCGACCTACGGCGTTGCGTATCGTTTCCCCGAATCTCCCTGCAACAAGGGCCGGCGCGATGCCGGCCCTCGGAAGATCTCCAGGTGATGCGAGACGGCCCTATTTCCGCCGCCGCCGCCACGCGACGAGCAGCAACGCCCCCAGGCCGACACCGACCGCGCTGGTCGCCGGCTCCGGGATCGCCGCGCCAAAGGTCGCCGGCCGATATTGGTTCGACGGGAGCGTGCTCGCGTCGAACTCCCCGGTGTGCGCCGAGGCCCAGTTGTCGAGATTCAGCGTGAAGTCGAAGGTATAGTAGCCGTTGTGCTCCGTGTACTTGCTGGTGTTCTGGAACAGGCCGCGGAAATACCCCGTCGCCGCCGTCGGATCACCATACGACAGATACATTCCTGCCGCCGGATTCCAGAGCGCCGCCGTGCCGACGGTCGCCGCCAGGCTCAGGTCGTAGTTGAGAAACGTCCCACCCTGTCCCGTCAATGCGGTCGTGTTCCACAGGCGCGTATTGTACACGTCGGCACTGGGCATGGTCACCGCGTTCGCCCCGCTCAGTTGGAAGCTGAACTCCGTCCGGCTGGCATCCCACACCGCCGTGGCCGCAGTCACGGATCCGAGCGTCGAGTCGACCAGCTGCACGAAGCCGGTGTTCGTGTTGTTCGGGTTGCCGTCGCCATAGGCGATGCCGGTCGGCGTGAGAAACCAGTTCGTCCCGATCTGCATCGAGTTCGCGCCGGGGCGTTGGTTGAACGACAGATCCAGATCCCGCGACTCGGCGCCGAGCGACGCCGAAGCCACTGCGTTCGTGCCGCTCTGGGCGTCGAGCAGGGTGTTGTAGCGGGTGACCGTGCCGGTGTAGCCGAGACGCATCGTATCGACGAGGGTCTGGCCGGTGGCGACTGCGCCGCACAACGCGGCGAAAGCAGACAAGACCACGAAACGCATGGGAGGTGCAGGGTTTGGGTTTGGACTCCTTCACCGGCATCGCAGGTGGCGGAGTGCGTCCGCGGGCGGGGACGCGGCCGCACAACAACACGTTGGCGCTGATACGTCAATTCCGCCAGCTACCCACCCGCGCGTGTCGAAGGTTCCTCGTGCGAGGGGGCCGTCGCCGGATCCCCCACTTGACGTCTTTGTTACGGTCTCACCTCGTTCTCCTGCATCTCGCCATGCGCCCGCTCCTCACCTCCGCCCTGCTCCTCCTCTCCTCGGCTCTCGGCCTCGCCGCCGCCCAAGTCCCTCTCGTCGTCACGGCCAACACGATCCTCGACGACTTGGTCCGCCAAGTCGGCGGCGAACAGGTGCGCACGCATTGCCTGGTCCGCCCCGGCACGGACCCGCACACGTTCGAGCCCCGCCCGTCCGACGTGAAACAGCTCGTTGCGGCCGACCTGCTCGTCGTCAACGGCCTCGGGCTCGAACCCTCCATTCTCAAGCTCGCGCAGAGCTGCGGATTTCCCGGCGAGATCGTCGTCGCCACCGCCGGGCTCACGCCCCGGCTGGGCGGTGACTCGCACGAACACGACGACCACGACACGCACGAACATGCCTCTGTCGCCGAAGGGCATCCCTCGGCCGCCGATCCGCACGCCTGGCAGAATCCGCTCCTGGTCGCGACCTACGTGACGAACCTCCGCGACGCGCTCGCCCGCGCGCATCCTCCCGCCGCGGACGAATATCGCGCCCGCGCCGCCGCCTACATGGAGCAGCTCACCGCCCTCGACCGCTGGGTCCGCGAACAGCTCGCGACCGTCCCTCCACCCCGTCGCCGTCTCGTCACGACACACGACTCGCTCGGCTATTTTGCGGACGCCTACGGTTTCGCCACCGTGCCCGTGGCCGGCCTCTCCTCCACCGCCGAGCCCGACGCCCGCGCGCTCGCCGCCACCATCGACCTGATCCGCCGCGAACAAGTGCCCGCGGTCTTCATCGAGCTCACCACCAACCCGAAACTCCTGCGGCGCATCAGCGCCGATGCCGGCGTGCGCCTCGCGGAGCCGCTTTTCACCGACAGTCTCGGCGCCCCCGGCTCCGGCGCCGATACCTACCTCGGCCTAATTCGCACCAACACCATCCGCATCGTCGCAGCGCTCCGGTAGGGCGAACCGTCCCCGGTGAGCCGACTGCGCTCCGCGCTTCCATTCCACATCGCACGCATCCCATCTCTCACCTGCTCCGATTCCTCGTCCGCAATCAGCGGGCGCTCCCACCGCGCACCGCTGGCGATCAGCCAGCGGACACCTCCAAAGCTTCGCCCCTTGGCGAAACCAATAGCGGTTCTCCAACACTCCGACTTCTGTTCCGTCTCCTCTGAACCTTCGTTCCCTTCGTCCCCCCGGTCGGCCGTTCCGCAGCCGCTCCGCGCTCCCCACCGTTTTCCCCATCGACGCCCCCGCCGGTGCGTCATTCCCTCTCTGCTCTTCTGTGAGTCCGCCCTCTGATTTCCGTCCTCTTCCTCCCGGCTCGCGCGATCTTCCGCCGTCCGTCGTCCGGCCTCCGTCCTCCGCCGCCTGCCCACCCTCCTGCGACCTTGGGCCCGCGCACCAGCACGACATCATCCGTCTGCGCGACGTCACCGTCGCCTACGGTCCACGACTCGCCCTCGACAACGTCACCGCCCAGATCCACTGCGGCAGCCTCACGGCGATCGTCGGCCCCAACGGCGCCGGCAAGAGCACCCTCCTGCGCGCTCTGCTCGGCTGGATGCCGCTCACCCGCGGCGAGATCCGGATCGGCGATTCGCACCCGCAACACGCCCTGCCCCGCCTCGCCTACCTCCCGCAACGCCAGGACATCGACTGGGATTTTCCCATCACCGTGCGCGGCATCGTCGAGCAAGGTCGCTATCCCGCCCTCGGCGCCTTCCGCCGCTTTCAGGCGATCGACCACGAACTCGTCGACAACGCCCTCGCCGAGATGAAGCTCACCGCGCTGCAGGACCGCCAGATCCGCGCCCTCTCCGGCGGCCAGCAACAACGCGTCTTCCTCGCCCGCGCCCTCGCCCAAGGCGCCGACATCTTCCTCCTCGACGAACCCTTCGCCGGTCTCGACGCGCCCAGCACGGCCGAACTCGCCGCGGTCCTACAATCGTGGCAGGAGATGCACCGCACCGTCGTCGCCGTGCTCCACGACCTCCCGCTCACGCGCCGGCTCTTCAGCCACACGCTGCTGCTCGACACCCGTCTCCTCGCCGCCGGCCCCACCGCCGAAGTCCTCGACCCCGCCCGCCTCGCCGAGTTCTACCCGGCGGCGAACGCGTAGACCGGACAACCACCAAGCAAATGGAACCACCGCTGCCTGTCACAGATTCCGCTTGCAGCCTCTGCAAGAGAACCCCCGCCGCATT
>JAEZSJ010000358.1 GCA_023443985.1 Verrucomicrobiota bacterium
TGAATGCACATGCGTCGCCGCTACCTCTCGAATGATTGAAACGATGGACGCTGTCGCCAAGCGATAGAGAAAGCGATTCTTCTCCCAATCTGAGCAAACAATGAGGTCAGTGAACCTCCGACCATCGACCACAGGATAGATGATATAGCTATGGATGACCTGATGACAGAGGAACTCGAGCGACACCTCCTTCTTCTCACCCCGATCCATCTTGTAGTTCTCCTCGATATCGCACCGGTTCACCAGCGTCACACCGCGACCGAACGACGGATAGGCCAGCACTTCGATTCGCTTTTGCGACAAGCTATCAGGAATCTTCTTCTTCTCGATAAAGACGCGTACACAAAATAGCGCGAGGATGATCTCGCGCTCGAAAAGCACGGCTTGTTTTTCGGTCCAGCGCTTAACCTTCGCGCGTCGGTTGATCGATGCCGCAGCGCGAAGCAACTCCGGACGCCAGTATGAGGACTCGATCATCTTTTACCCAACGCACCTCGGTGCGACCGAGCATTCATAGTTCGCGGTATGTGTTTCTGATGCGCTTCGATTTATGGAAGTAAACCCACCAAACTAAGAAGTAGATAACCTCCCGTATGACTATGCCATACAAACCAACGACCATCTGATCAAAGGCCTGTGCTGAAAGACCGTTCAGCATCGAAAACACGAGCGCCTCGACAATTAGGAACCCGCACAGGCGGATTCTCAGATACTGGAGAGCCAGTCGCTTACCTTCAGTCGATCCGTTCAATATACGCCAGCCGACCAAGAAACCATAAACTGTAACAAAACACGTAAACACGCACTCAATCACAAATGCATCTTTCAGGACGGGAACCTGAGCGAATGCGAGGACTGATTGATTGTAGGAGCTGACTGTCTGGCTAATTGACCACAGCGGCCCTAACATTGTGAGACCTATGCAAAAGAATGTCAGCCATCCTCCAACACCCATTGGTTTCTCTCGAGCCTCGCCAGCCACAACATCGGATGTTGGCGACGATGTATCTTCTTCCTGAAGTTCCGCGACGCGCAATCGAATGTAGCACGCTTGTGCGCGAGCATCGTCAGTTCCGGCCTCCGCCATCGCACGTGCCCAAATCCCGGGCTTGAGGCTCTTCTGAGCAAGCTCCTCAGCTACAGAGTCGTAATACTTTTGCTGTGAATCGGGCATATAGTTTCTTGTGCCGGGCAGCGTTCTTCACCTCAACCGAGTTGGTGTCTTGGAGAGAGGGGAATGTCACGGAAGCTCAACGGGGCTGAGCGATGTGGGCTGGCTTGCGGAAGCGAGCCCGGCCGGTCCGGACATTCGCCCGCTCCACGAAACCGGGGGCGGCGGGGTTCACGGCCGGCGAGTGTACCAGCCGTTCCGATGCAAACAAGGCTTTTGTCGCGCCGGAAAGGAGTCAGGAGCGGAACGGCGGCGACGAAGCGCCGCCCTCCAGCGACAGGGTTGGCCACGCGGTTTCGTGCCTGCTGTAGCCGGCCGCGGTGAGGCCGGCAGAAGGCCGGGGTCGACGCCCCGGCTACAATTCCAGGCCCCGTTCATGGGCTTGCCGCCCATGCAGCACCCGAAAAACGATCACGCGCTCACCGTGTACCTGATAGAACAGCTTGTACGGGAATCGCCGCAGGCGGACGCGTCGGAATTGCTGAAAATAGAGGCGGGGCAGCTCCGGGTTTCGCTCCAGCTGCAGCAACGCCAACGTCACCTCATCGAGGAACTCGTCGCCCAGTCCGGGGCGCCGACGGTCGTACCAGTCGCGCGCAGCGAGGAGATCGCGTTCCGCCTCCGGCCGGACGTACACGCTCCAACTCATGAGCGCTTCCGCAACCGCGCCTGCACCTCAGCCCACGGGGCACCGGCATTGCGGTCGGCATCGTAGGCGGCCTGGGCTTCCTCCAGCAACCGGCGCTCGGTCTCGCTCGGGCCGGACTCTTCCTCCAGCGCCCAGAGCCGGTCGAGAATCTCGCGGCGATCGTCCCGCGAGAGCTTCGTCAGTTCGCCGAGGATTTCCGCTTTGCTCATGGCCCGGACCCTAGCCGCCCACCGCGAGGCAGCAAGCCGGCGCAAGATCTGAAACAACGCCGCCAGCGCCTTCCGCCCTCGTTGGTCGGGTTCGGGCGGGAGGGCCGGCCTGCTGTAGACGGCCGTGGTGAGGCCGGTGGTTCGGGCCGGGGTCGGCGCCCCCGGCTACAGTTCGGGGCTGGCTCCGTGTCCTCCACCCCCTCCGTGCTCTGTGCCGGCGCTGGACGCCCGTTTCGCCGCCCACCACTCTCGTCCCCATGCCTCCGCCCGGAGTCCTCATCGTCCTCGGCTCGCCCAATGACGAACACGGCAACCTCCACAGCGTCGCGCTCGAACGTTGCCGCCGCGCGCTGCGCCTGCACCGCGACAACCCGGATTGGCCGCTCCTGCTCACCGGCGGCTTCGGCGCGCACTTCAACACCACCGCCCTGCCCCACGCTGCCTACCTGCAACGCTGGCTCGAGGAGCACGGCGTGCCCACGGCGACGTTTCTCCCCTTCGCCGAGAGCCGCAACACGCTCGAGGATGCCTCGCTCGCGAAACCCATCCAGCTCGCCACCGGCGCGCGGTTCGCGGTCGTCGTCACCTCGGATTTCCACGTCGACCGCGCGCGCTTCGTTTTTGAGCGCGAGTTTGCCGGCACCGGCGTGACGCTCGCCTTCGTCGCCACCGAGACCGACGAGGCCGCCTGCCAGCTCGATCTCGGCGCGCTGAAACGACACGAAGTCGCCGCCCTCGCGCGCCTGCGGGGCGAGGCGCCACTCTCGCAGCCCTAACAAACGCCGCCGAGGCTTTCGCCTCGCCGTGGTCGATCGTAACTCTGGCGAATCTCGCTACGCCGCGCCGACCCGGATCTCGAACGCGCAGCGGCTGCCCCCGGCGAGCACCGATTCCTTCAGGTCGCATTGGGCCGGACGCTGCGTCACCAGCGAGAACATCCGCCGTATCGAGCCGACGGAGCACTGGCAGGCCGCCGCAGGTACGAGGCCCTTCCCCATCAGGGGACACGCGCAGTCGCCGCCCGGCACGGCGAACGCGAGCCTCACCACGCCGCGCGCCGGATCGTGTTCGACCTCGGCGCGCCAACGCTTCCGCACCTCCGCGAGAAAACCGTCGAGATCGCCGGCGAACTTGCCTGCGAAGCCGGAGCTGCCGCAGAACTCGCCCACCTCCTCGATGATCGCTTGGAACGTCGCCGGCTCCACCTTCGCCGCGACGACGCTGACGAGCTTCGCGTAGCGTTGTTTGCCGAACGCCACGCGCCAGTCCTCCTTCGGCGGCTGCTCGGCGGCGGGCTTCGGTTCATCGGCGGCGACGAGACTCGCGACCGCGCAGGAGCAAAGTCCGGCGGCGCAGGCCGATTTCAGGAAATCACGGCGTTCCATGGATGAGGTCCTCGGGGTTCGGAGTTTGCGGATCGATACCGTAAACCCCGCCCCCGGTCGAATCCCGTCACTCGCCGCCGAAGACGCTCACGGGCGCGCCAGGTAACGGGCCAGCGCCTCCGGCACGGTGACATCGGTACGCCATTGTGGGCGCGGATTCACCTTGGCGAGCCGGCCGAAGGGTCCGCCCAGCGCCATCGGCAGCGCCACGCGATAGTGTGCGGCCGGATCGATCTGCGCCTCGTCGACTACTGGTTGGAGACCGACCCAGAAATCCACCTCCTCGGGGGCAGTCTTCATTGCCCGATGCGCGGTCAGCAGTTCGGCGCCGCTGAACTCGAACAGGTCGATGGTGTGCCCGTAGAACATCGATGCGATATCTGCGACGCGCGTCACGCCGGGCGCGACCGGCACGCCACCGAGACTCGGAAGATGGCCAGCCACGGCGAAGTCGGCGCCCGTGGCGCGCCGCACGGCTTCCGCGATCCGACGGCCGAGGGCGGCCTGCGTCACCGGCTCGGCGGTGACGACGGGCGAAGTCTCGCGGCCGGCAATCCAACGCCAGCGGCTGTCGAGGCTACGCGTCGCCACAAGTTGGAGGCCGGTCGAGTGGGTCACGAGCAGGTCGGCGCCAATGAAGAGCGGCGAGCAGAGCGCGGGCACCGTGGCCTCGGCGCGGTAGCCGGCCGCCTCCGTCGAGGCCACCCAGAACACGAGCCGCTCGGGCGCGAGCGGGTTGAAGTGCATCAGCCCGAGCGTGCGCTGCTCGGCCGGGAGGGAGAAGCCGTCGGAGCAGACGAGGGCGCCGCCCGTGAGGCGCACGGGCAACTGCGGCGCAATGCGCGCCACGACCGCGTTCTCGTCCGCGGTGCCGATGAGCACGAGGTTGCAGCGCGCGAGATCGGCATCGGTCACGGCGGTGTCGGGTTTGAGGGCCAGCCGGCCGAAGAGGTTCTGCCGGTGCGGCACGTTGTCGCGGGCGTCGAACTCGCCGGTGTTGTCCATCCAGGCGGTGTTGGGGCTCTTGCTGGCGGCCTCGGCGGCGGTGCGCAGCGCGAGGTTCATCGCCGTGTCACCACCCGTTCCGTACACGATGAGCAGCGGCGAGCCGTCGTAGACCTGAAGGGGGCCGCCGGGCGTGTGCAGGCGCGCGGGAGCGGCGCCGATGGGCGCAGCGGGGCCGTCGAGGACGAGCATGGCGGGCAGCGGCGCGGGGATCTCGCGCGGCACGGCGCCGTTGATCACGACGTGCAGCGGCCTCGCCGGATCGAAGGGCGACTCCGTCGTGCGGAGGCGAAGCCGGGCGACGTTGTCGAGCTCGACGAAGAGCGTGTTGCGCTCGCCGGCCGTCGCGACGAAGTGCGCCGGTCGTGGCTCGGCGCCCCACTCGGCGATCTCCGCCCACCAGCAGCGCGTCGCCGCGCCGTCGTAGGCGGTGAAGTCGAGCCGGCGCACGGTGCGCGAGTCCGGCCGCGTCTGCCATTGCACCCAGGCGGCGGAGCGCGCGTTGCCGGCGGCGTAGTCCCAGACCGCGTGGCCGAATCCGGTGGTCTCGTCGAAGATCGCGCGGCCGCCGAGGCGGCGGAGCGCCGCGAGCGGTCCGCGTGATTGGCTGATGGGTACGACCGGGTCGTCGTCGCTGTGCGTCGCGTAGATGGGAAACGTGAGGAGGTTGCCCACGGGCTCCTGTTGCACATAGCCGCAGGTGATCTGGCCGGAGGCGAAGCGGTGCGGGAAACGCGCGCCGAGCTTGAACGTCGCGCCGCCGCCCATGCTGCCGCCGCCGAGGTGGATGCGGTCGGGGTCGATGCG
>JAEZSJ010000034.1 GCA_023443985.1 Verrucomicrobiota bacterium
GCCCTGCGCCGGGCGGCGCGCCGGGCCCGCCGCATTCTGTATTTGTGCGACAATGCCGGAGAGATCGTCTTCGACCGCGTCCTGCTCGGACAGTTGCCGCGCGGCGCCGTCACGGTCGCGGTGCGCGGCCAGGCGGTGATCAACGACGCCACGCGCGAGGACGCGCTGGTCGCGGGGCTCGCCGAGGTCGCGGAGGTGGTCGACAACGGCTCGGCGATGCCGGGCACGGTGCTCGAAGACTGTTCGCCCGAGTTCCGGCGCCGCTTTGCGGAGGCCGATCTCGTGATCGCGAAAGGGCAGGGGAACTTCGAGTCGCTCCACGCCGAGCCGGCGCCGTTGTTCTGCCTGTTCCGCGTGAAGTGCCCGACCGTGGCCGCGCATTGTGGTCACCGGGTCGGCAGCCATCTCATCTGGCGGGCGCCGCGGCGGGCCCGGCCTTCCGACGGCGGGACAGTGAACAACCCCGGGTTGCCCCGTCCGGTCCATTCCCCGATCACAAAGCCATGACCTCTCTCCGCGCAGTCGTTGCCGTGCTGTTGCCGGCGGGCCTTGCCGGCCCCGCATTCCCGGCCGCCGGCCCTGCGACCCCGGCCGCCTCCCGATGAAAACCCACGCGCTCGCGGTCTTCCACCGCGCCCCCGAGAACCTCAACTGCGCCCAAGCGGTGCTGGCGGCCTACCAGGCCGTGAGCGGCCGGCCGGTTGCGGCGGTCGACGCCTACCGCGTGTTCGGCGGGGGACGTGCCCCCGGCGGCGAGTGCGGGGCGCTCTATGCGGCCTGCCAGGCCGCGCCCGAATCGGCGGAGGCGCTGCGGGCGGGGTTCGCCGCCCGTGCCGGTTCCACGCTGTGCCGTCCGCTCAAGCGCGAGCTGCGGTTCCCGTGCCCGGAGTGCGTGGGCCTGGCGGCCGAGCTGCTCGCGCAAACCGGCGCCGCCTCCACCGGCGCGTCCGCGATTTCTCCATGACCTGCATCCCTCCTCCCGTTCTCGCCGCGTGGGCCAACCGCGACGGCTATGCCGTGCTCACCACCGTCGATCCGCACGGCCTGCCCAACTCGGTCTACGTCGGTTCGTTCCGGCTGCTCGGCGACGACGCCGTCGTCATCGCCGACAACTACTTCGCCAAGACGCGTGCGAACATCCTGGCCGGCAGCCGCGGGGCCTTCGTGTTCCTCACGAAGGAGAAGAAGTCCTATCAGCTGAAGGGAAATTTCGAGTACGTCGAGTCCGGGCCGGTCTTCGACGAGATGAAACGCTGGAACCCCGCGAAGCATCCCGGGGTGGCGGCGGCCGTGCTGCGGGTGGACGAGGTCTACAGCGGCGCGGAACGGCTGGCGTGAAGGGGTGTTCCGAGCCGATGAAGACTCATCGCGCGGAGGTGCTCCGCAATCGCCGCGAGATGCGCGCCCGCGAGGCGCTGTTTCTCCGCCACGGCTACGACTCCGCGGCGGCGCTCGCCTTTGTCATCGCACAGGCGTCGCCGATCGCCGGGCACGTGCTCGAGATCGGGACAGGCCGAGGGCGGTTCCTCACGGCGCTGGCGCGCCGGGCCGGGCGAATCGCCACGGTCGACATCGACCGGGCGACACAGCGCGCCGCCCGGCTGCACGTCTCGCGGACACGGGCGGGGCGCCCGATCCGTTTCGTCGTGGGCGATGCCGAGCGGCTCGACTGGCCCGATGCGACCTTCGATGTCGTGGCCACCGCCAACGCCTTCCATCATCTCGCGCGTCCGCAGACGGTGCTCCGCGAGATGATGCGCGTGCTCAAGCCGGGCGGAAAATTGGTCCTGGCCGACTTCTCCGCCGGCGGTTTCCGGATCTTCGACCGGATCCATCGCGCCGAGGGTCGTGTGCATCCGCGGCTTCGCGACGGGCTGCGCGAGTTCCGTGCGGTGTTGCGCCGCGCCGGGTGGCGCACGCGGAGCGCGAAGGGCTGCCATCAGGAGGTGCTGGTGGCCCACGCGCCCGGAGCCCCGGACGAGGGCGAGCGGACGCGCTGATGCCCGCATACGACAGGGGCCGCGGAGCCCGGACTGGGGCAGCGGTGTATGTGGATCGGTTGCGGGTGCACCGCAGCCGTACCGAACCGGCGCGCACCGCCGGCGAGCAGTTCGGCCACCGCTGGTGCCACCTGTGGAGCGACGACCTCAACGCGCTCCATGCGATGGCCGCCGCGCTCGGCATGCGACGCGAGTGCTTCCAGGAACGGCCCGGGTTCCCGCATTACGACCTGCCACCATTCCGGCGCGAGCGCGCGCTCGCCCTTGGCGCCGCCGAGCACTCGCTGAAGGACTGGCTCCGCGCGCGCCGTGAGGCCGGCAGCGGCAAGACCTCGGGAACCGACCACTCGCGTCGGGGCGACGAATGCGGCGTGCGGGGTCAATGCCGCAGCGCGTGGACGAGCAGGATGGTGGCGATGCCGGCCACGATGCCCGCCAATTGCAGGATCGTCGCTGCGGGCCGGGGATGTGCGCGGTGGTCGGGGGTGAGGTCGGCCAGCGCGATGTAGAGGAAACTCGCCGCGGAGACCGACAAGGCGTAGGGGGCGAGCCCTTGCACGCGACTTCCGGCCCAGTAGGCCAGCAGCGCGCCGGGAATCGTCGTGAGACTGGCCAGCAGGTTGTAGAGCAGGGCCCGCCCGCGGCTCCAGCCGTGGTGGACGAGGATCATGATGTCGCCGATCTCCTGCGGGATCTCGTGGGCGATCACGGCCAGAGCTGTGCCGATGCCCAGCGCCCACGATTGCTGGAAGGCCAACGCGATGGCCATGCCGTCGATCGCGTTGTGCACGGCGTCGCCGACGAGAATCAGCGGACCGGTTTGGGCGTGAGCCCGGCAGTCGTGTTCGTGGCAGTGGCGCCACACCAGCAGCTTCTCGAGCATGAAGAATCCGACGATGCCGGCGAGCACGGTGCCGAGCACGCGTGGGACGGGAAGTTCCGCCAAGGCGTGGGGAATCATCCCGAGAAACGCGGCGCCAAGGAGTGAACCAGTGGCGTAACTGAGCACCGCGGTCTTGAGTCGCGGCGAGAACTCGCGCCGTACCCGGAACAAGAGGCCGGCCACGGACACCGCGCCAACGCTGCCGAGCAGCGAGAAGAGTAGAATGAGTGCGATTGTCATGGTGCGAGTGGGAGCGTGGCTGGATCGGACGGCTGGCCCTGGGCCACGACATTTCCCGCGTCAGAAGCGCGTCAGCAGCCCGCAGCGGACTCGCCGGCCGGGTGCGGTGAAGCCGATCGCTTCGGCGTAGTGTCGATCGAGGACGTTATCGAGTGCGGCGGTGGCCGTGCAGTGCTTGTTCACGCTCCAGCGGGCGGAGAGGTCCGTCCGCGCCCAGCCGCCGACCATGCGGGCCCCGGTTGGCTTCGCGGAGTCCGGGAGGTCGCTGCTGGCCGTGAGCCGGACCTCGAGCGTGAACGCGGACAAGGGCGTCCAGATGGCGGAGAACCCGCCGCGCCACTCCGGGCGGCAACGCAAGCGCTCGCGACCGGGCGTGGCGTATCCGTCGGTGTAGGTGAGCGCGCCGGCGACCGTGAGGGTTCCGCAGGGCCGCCAGGTCGAGGCGATCTCGACCCCACGGCTCTGGATGCCGCTGCGGTTCACGAGCCGACCGAGGATCGGGTCGTAGTCGACGCCGTCGCGGATACGGGAGGCGAAACCGGTGAGATCGACGAGCAGGCGCCCCTCGGCGAAGAGCTGCCGCAGACCGGCATCGAGCGAGCGAGCGCGTTCGGGTTTCAGCTCCGGATCGCCGACGAGCGGGTTGGCGAGGGCGTAGAAGCTGGCGGGCTTGAAGGACGTGCCGGCATTGACGCGCCACTGGGTGGTGGACCCGATCGGGCCGAACAGGCCGGCGCGGTAGGTGCCGCGAGTTGTGCCGGTGTCGTAATGATCGACGCGGGCTCCGCCGACGAACGTCACGGCCGGAAGGATTTCGCCGCTCGTCTCGGCGTAGGCGCCGAGCCGATCCCGGTCCTTGGCATAGGCGGTGGGCAGGACCATGGCCCCGTAGTCGAGCGAGCCGTTGCTGCGGCCCTGCTCGCGTTGGGCGTCGATACCTACGGCAGTGTTCCAGCCGGAGAGGTCGTGTTCGTACCCGAGGGCGGCACGAGAGCGGCGGAGGCGGGTGTCGTCGGTGCTGGGGGGGACGGCGTCGTAGGGGATGTCGGCGGGCGGCAGGACTCCGGGCGAGCGGACCGTGGCCTCGAACTGGGCGGCATCGGCGCTGGCGGTCCAGCGCCCGGCACCGGCAGCGCCGTCGAGGCGAACGGACGCCGCGGTCTGCCGATTCTCGCGATGCTCGAGGTCGCGCAGCACGGCGTATTCGATTCCTCCGCTTTCATCGGGAAAGGAGTCGGCCTCGTGCCGCAGGTGCCAGAGCGCAACCTGGAGGTTGGTCGAGCCGAGCTTCGTGGCGAATGCGCCCCGGGCGAAGCGCCGCTCGGCGCGGCTGCCGGCGGCCAAGGAACCGTCGTCGGTGCCGGCGAGGCCGAGGTTGATGGAGGGAACTCCGCCGCCGAGCACGCGGCCCGCGCTTACCACGGCACGGCGGAGATCGGCGCCGCCGGCCTCGACCAGCAGGCCGGTTTCGTTTGTGGGGATGGATTGGCCTCCGAGATGGACCACGCCGGCGAGAATGTCGGGGCCATGCCGGACCGACGCGGCACCCGAAACGACCGCGGCCGAGCGCAGCAGCGCCGGCTCAAGCGTCGAGAGATCGACGGCGCCGCCGCGGTTGTTGGTCGGATCGTTGAGCGGGATGCCATCGAGGAAGACGGCCGTGTGGTTCTCCTCGCCGCCGCGCAGGTAGAGGGTGGAACGGCCGCCGGGGCCGCCGGGCTGGTCGACGACAAGCCCGGGGACCGCGTGGAGCAGGCCCGCGAGATCGGTGGCGGGCAGCGCCGCCGCGTCGGCCGTGACGATGCGCACGGAGGCGGCGCGTTCGTCGGCGCCGGAGGGATGGGCCGAGACCGGGAAGGGGTCCAGCAGCACGACCGGGGTGGCGGCGGGTTGCGCCAGCACGGAGCCGAACGTGAGGACGGTGAGCGGGAGAAAGAGGCGTAATGAGATCATGGGGCTTCGCTGGCGCCACGCCAGGGTCGCCTGAGTAGGTGGCGCCGAACCCCGGCCGGGGTGGCGCCGGCCGAGGTGTCGTGGCGTGGGTTGGAGGCGCTCAGGCTTTCGCCTTCCGCGTGTTCAGCGCGCGGGTCGAGATCTCGGTGCGCAGGCGTACCAGGAACTCGGTTGCGAGGATCTGCCCCTCGTCGCCCTTGGCGCGCGAGCGCACGCTGACGGTCTGCGCCTCGGCCTCCTTGGTTCCGAAGACGAGCGCGTACGCGGCCTTCTCGACCTCGGCGCGCCGGATCTTGGCCCCGAGCTTGTCGTTGTGCTCGTCGAGCGTGACGCGGATGCCGGCGGCCCGGAAGCGGGCGAGCAAGTCGCGGCCGTAATCCATGACCTTGTCGGAGATGGGCAGCAGGCGCACCTGCTCCGGCGCGAGCCACACTGGGAAGTCGCCGGCGAAGTGCTCGATCAACACGCCGACGAAACGCTCCATCGAACCGAACGGCGCGCGGTGGATCATCACGGGGCGGTGCGGCTGGTTGTCGGCGCCGGTGTAGGTGAGGTCGAAGCGGATCGGGAGGTTGTAGTCGACCTGCACGGTGCCGAGCTGCCACTCGCGGCCGATCACGTCCTTCACGACGAAGTCGATCTTCGGCCCGTAGAAGGCGGCTTCGCCGGGTTCCTCGTTGAAGGGCACGCCCAGCGTCTTCGCCGCCTCGCGACAGGCGGCCTCGGCCTTGTCCCAGTTCTCGGCGGTGCCGGTGTACTTGGCGGAGTTGGGGTCGCGCAGGCCCACGCGAACGCGGTAGTCGGTCAGGCCGAAGGTGGTGAACACGGTCTTCACCAGGGCGAGGCAGCCGAGCACCTCCGGGCCGACCTGCTCCTCGGTGCAGAAAAGGTGGGCGTCGTCCTGTGTGAAGCCGCGCACGCGCGTCATGCCGTTGAGCTCGCCGGACTGTTCCCAGCGGTAGACGGTGCCGAACTCGGCCAGACGTACGGGCAGCTCGCGGTAGCTGTGCGGCTGCGACGCGTAGATCTTGATGTGGTGCGGGCAGTTCATCGGCCGCAGCAGGAAGCCGTCGAGCAGGGACTCGGGGGACTTCGTGCGCTCGGCCGGGATGACCTCGCGGCCGGCGCGGCGGTTGATCTCTGTGCGGAAGCTTTCGGAGACGGCGTCGAGGCGCGCGGTCATCTCGGCGCAGGAGCAGCCCTCGTGCGCGATCTGCACGAGTTGGTCGGGGTCGGCGATGGCCGGGAACTGCGATTCCTTATAGTAGGGGAAGTGTCCGGACGTTTTGTAGAGGCCGAGTTTGCCGATGTGCGGGGTGAAGACCTGCGAGTACCCCTGCTTCTGGAGTTCATCGAGGATGAAGGTTTGCAGCTCCTGGCGCACGATCGAGCCGTTGGGCGTCCACAGGATGAGGCCGGGGCCGACGTCCTCGTCGACGACGAAGAGCTTGAGCTCGCGGCCCAGCTTGCGGTGGTCGCGCTGCTTGGCCTGTTCGAGGCGTTCGAGATGCTGTGCGAGTTCCTCCTTGGTCGGGAACGCCGTGCCGTAGATGCGCTGGAGCTGGGCGTTCTTTTCGTCGCCGCGGTGGTAGGCGCCGGCAATCGAGAGCAGTTTGAACGCCTTCACCTGCTTGGTGTACCGCACGTGCGTGCCGGCGCACAGGTCGATGAACTCGCCGTTCTGGTAGAACGAGATCGCTTCGCCCTCGGGGATGTCGGCGAGGCGGCCGAGCTTGTAGCGCTCCTGCCCGATCTTGCCGATGATATCGAAGGCCTCGGCGCGCGTGACCTCCTTGCGGATGAACGGCTGGTTCTCGTCGATGACCTTCTTCATCTCGGCTTCGAGCACGGCGAGGTCCTCGGCGGTGAGTTTGTGGTCGAGGTCGACGTCGTAGTAGAAGCCGCTGTCGGTCGGCGGGCCGATGTCGAGCTTGGCGTCGGGGAACACGCGCAGCAGCGCCGTGGCCAGAATGTGCGAACACGAGTGGCGGATCTCTTCGAGCGGAGTCATGGAAAATCGGAGGCGGTGGGATGGAAAAAGGGTGGGGCGCAGCCGGGGTCGGCCTCAGCCGACCGAGCCGGACATCTCCAGCTCGATGAGCTTCCTGATCTCGAGCGAGTACTGGAGCGGGAAGCGCTGCACCAAGTCGTTGACGAACCCGTTCACGCTCAGGCTGCGCGCCGTGTCCTCGGGCAGGCCGCGCTGGCGCATGTAGAAGATCTGCTCCTCGTCGAGACGGGAAACGCTGGCCTCGTGCTGGGAGATGTTGTCGCGCCCGCGAACTTGGATCGCCGGATACGTGTCGGTGCGGCTGGCGCGGTCGAGCAGGAGGGCGTCGCACTCGGTGTGGTTGCGGCAGCCGTGCACAGCGGCCGGCATGTCCACCCAGCCGCGGTAGTCGGCGCGACCGGAGCCGAGGCTCACACTCTTCGAGGTGATCGTGCTGGAGGTGCGCGGGGCGCGATGGAACATCTTCGCTCCCGAGTCGTGGTGCTGGCCGCTGCGGGCGACCGAGATCGACACCGCCTCGGCGGAGGCGCCCTCGCCCTCGAGCAGCGCGCACGGGTACTTCATCGTGAGCCGGCCGCCGACGTTGCAGTCGATCCACTGCACGGAGGCGCCGGCGGCGAGGCGGGCGCGCAGGAGCGCGAGATTGAAGACGTTGGGCTTCCAGTTTTGGAGCGCCACGTAGTTGAGCTTCGCGCCGCGCCCGAGCACGAACTCGCCCACCGCGCAGTGCAGCGCCGTGCCCGGACGGGAGGCCGAGGTGCAGCTTTCGAAGAACGTCACCTCCGCGCCCGCGCCGGCGACGATCAACGTGCGGCCGAACTGGCTGCTGCCGCCGCCCTGCAGGTGCATGAAGCACTTCAGCGGCGCGGTGAGCTTCACGCCCGGCGGCACGTACACGAACGAGCCGCCGGAGAAGACGGCGGCGTTGAGCCGCGTGAAGGCGTTCTCGTCGCGCCCGATCACCGAGCCGAAGTGCGGCCGGAAGAGTTCGCCGTATTCGGTGAGCCCGCGGGTGGAGTCGACGAAGACCACGCCGGCCTGCGCCCACTGCTCGTGGAGCGTGCCATGCACGACCTCGCCGTCGATCTGCGCCTGCGCGCCGCCGAGAAACTCGTTCTCCTCGCGCGTCACGCCGAGGGCGTCGAGCGCGGCGCCGGTGGCGTCGGCACGGCCCGGGCCGCTCCGGCGGGCCTTGGCCGGGGCACG
Source organism: Verrucomicrobiota bacterium (assembly GCA_023443985.1). Taxonomy (GTDB): domain Bacteria; phylum Verrucomicrobiota; class Verrucomicrobiia; order Opitutales; family Opitutaceae; genus CAJCBL01. Next base: position 8,294 of record JAEZSJ010000034.1, read on the forward strand.
GTAGTAGTGGAGGGCGTCCCACGGCAGGTCGGCCAACGCAGCGGGTGTCCAACTGCGGGTCCGTTCGGTGTCCTGGAAGGCGCGCAGCGCCTCCAAGCGCTGCGCGCGGATCCATGATGGCTCAGCCTTGCAGTCGGAAAGGTAGTCGATGGTGCGTTCGTTCAGACCGGCGCCGGCATCGCGTTCGTCGGGCAGCACCGCAACCGGCAGCCGGGCACCGAGTCCTGAGAAATCGGCCACGGTGGGTTCCGGCGCCTCGCTCATGGGTGCACCTCCTCGGCGCGGCAGGCGGCCAGACCGTCCTCGATGGCAGCGCGATCGAGGTCGCGGCCGATGAAAACCATCCGCGACTCGCGTGGCTCGGCACCCCAGGGGCGACCGAGTCCGGCCCGAAAACGACCGTGTACGCCCTGAAACACCATCTGCTCCGGCACTCCGCCGAGCGAGACGATGCCTTTGGCGCGGTAAAGGGCCGAAGCATGGGCGTCGATGAACCCCTCAAGCCACGCGCGAAAGCGTGGAAAATCGTAGGCCGCCGTGGTGCGGAGCGCGACCGTCTCGATCTCGTGCTCATGTTGATGCTCCGCCGCGGGTGGTTCTTGCTGGGTCGGAATGGTGCCGTGGGCGCAGCCCGCCACGCCCTGCTCGACACGCGCCAGATCGAAGCCGCCGAGGTCGAACAGCTCCGCCACGGGCACGACCGCGTTGGCCGCGGTGTAGAGTCGTGCGGTGCCATTGATGCGGTGCAGGCGCTCGGTGAGGGCGGCCAGCGCGACCGGTCCGACGAGGTCGCGTTTGTTGATCACCAGCGCATCGGCGTAGGCGACCTGCTCCAGCGCGTGGCCGTCGCCGCCGTCGTGCGCGACGAAGTGCTCCGCATCGACCACGGTCACGATGCCGTCGAGCTCGAAGGCGTGATGGAGCACCGGGTCGGAGAGGAAGGCGTGCGCCAGCATGCCCGGATGGGCCACCCCGGTGGTTTCGATGACCAGGCGGTCGAAGTCGCCGGCCGCGGCGGCGATGGCGCGCAGCTGTTCGATGAACGCGGTGCGCGCCTCGCAGCAGGTGCGGCCGAGCACGGTGTCGAGGCGGGCCGGCGCCACGGCGGCGAGCAGCGCGTCGTCCACCGGCACGCTGCCGAGTTCGTTCTCGAGCACCGCGATGCGTGCGCCGGCCGGGGCCCCCGCAAGCAGGTGGTGGAGGAGCGTGGTTTTGCCGGCTCCCAGAAACCCGGAGAGGATGGTGACCGGCAGCGGAATGTGTGGGGGCTGCGACATTGACGTTCCCGTGATAAGGAGCATATGCTCAAAACGTCAATCCACGAACCTTCCCCGGCCTCCGCGTTCCCGCCATGCCTCCGCTCTCGCCATTCTCCCGCCCGCTGCACCTGCGGTTGTACCCGGCGGCGGTGTTGCGGCGCCAGGCGGTGGGGTTCGACGCGTTCGGTGGACCGGCCGAGTCACTCGCGGCGGCGATGTTGTCGCTGATGCGGCGCAGGCACGGGATCGGTTTGGCCGCGCCGCAGGTCGGTCTGTCGGTGCGGTTGCTCGTCGCGGACATCGGCGAGGGTGCGGTGGTCCTCGCCAACCCGGAGGTGGTGCCCTTGCCCGGGAACGAGATCGCCGCAGAAGGGTGCCTGAGCCTGCCGGGGGTTTCTGTCGAGGTGGCGCGAGCCCGGGCGATTGAAGTCGCGGGAATGGATCTCGCGGGCCGGCCGCAGCGGTTCGTCGCCCGTGGCCTGCTGGCGCGGGTGCTGCAACATGAGACCGATCACCTCGATGGGATTCTGATCATCGACCGCGCGGTTCCTGCGACCAAGCCCCCACCTGCTCCCTTGGCGCCTCCTTTTCTATGAACCAGGTCCCTGCCCATTCACCGGAATGCGCCCCTGCGCATCCGTCCGCCCCAACGCCCGCCCAACCACCGGAGGATCACGTGCTCACGGACCGGATGCAGCGAATCGGCCGCCGTCTGTTCGTGCTCTCGGGCAAGGGCGGCGTCGGCAAGAGCACCGTGGCGGTCAACTTGGCCGTCGCCCTGGCCCGGCGCGGGCGGCGGGTCGGCTTGCTCGATGTGGACGTGCACGGCCCCAGCACCCCCACGTTGCTGGGGCTGCTCGGCCAGCGCGTGCATGGCCGCGGCGAACTGCTGCTGCCGGTGGAGGCGGTGGCGGGGCTGAAGGTGATTTCGCTCGGGCTGCTGACCGACAGTCCGTCCGACGCCGTCGTGTGGCGCGGACCACGCAAAAACAGCGCCATCCGCCAGCTCTTGCGCGATGTCGATTGGGGCGACCTGGATGACCTCGTCGTCGATTGCCCACCCGGCACCGGCGATGAGCCGCTGGGCGTGGTGCAACTGGCCGGCAGGCCCGGACAGGCTGTGGTGGTGACCACTCCACAGGAGGTCGCGGTGGCTGATGTGCGCCGCTGCCTCACCTTCTGCCGGCTGCTCGACCTGCCGGTCGCCGGCATCGTCGAGAACATGAGCGGGGTCGTGTGTCCGCATTGCGGTGGCACGTTTGCGCTCTTCGGCCAGGGGGGAGGCGCGCGCCTGGCGCAGGAATGCGGCGTGCCGCTGCTCGGGCAGATTCCGCTCGATCCGGCGATCATCCGCGGCGGGGATGCCGGCACGCCCTTTGCCGCGCAGGAGGGGACGACGCCCTCCGCGGCGGCGTTCGCCGCGATCGTTGCCCAGTTGATGCCCCAGCGCGCCGTGTCATGAGCTGGGCCGCTGCAACCCGACGGCCGACCACCACTCGCCCCGTGGGGGATGCGGTTCCCGGCTATCGTCACGTTTTCGGTCCGGTGCCATCGCGCCGGTTGGGCCGCTCGCTCGGCATCGACACCGTGCCGTCCAAGACGTGCAACTGGAACTGCGTGTATTGCCAGCTCGGGCGCACGCATCCCCTCACCAACATCCGCAGGTCCCACGTGCCGCCGCAGGCGATCCTGGCCGAAGCCGAGGCGCGCCTGGCCGAGCTGGACCGGCGGGAGATCGACTGGATCACCCTCGTCAGCTCGGGCGAGGGCACCTTGTATCGAGAGTTCGGTGCCGTGCTGCGCGGGATCAAGCGGATGACGTCCGTCCCCGTCGCCGTCATCACCAACGGCTCGCTGCTTTCGCTGCCGGAGGTGCGGGAAGAGCTGCGGGTCGCCGACGCCGTGCTGCCAACGCTCGACGCGGGCAACGAGGCGTTGTTCCGCCGGTTGAACCGCCCTCATCGCCAGCTCACGTTCGCCCGCCATGTCGCGGGCATCGAGGCGTTCGCCCGAATGCGGCGGCGCGGCAAGCTCTGGATCGAGGTGATGCTAGTGGCCGGGCTCAACGACACCGAACCGGCACTGCGCGAATTGGCCGCTCTTCTGTCACGTATCCGTCCCGATGCGATTCACCTCACGCTGCCGTCCCGTTGCCCGGTCGAACCGTGGGTGCGTGCGCCGGAGGCGGAGGGTCTCGCCCGGGCGCAGGCGATTCTCGGGGAGAAGGCGTCCATCGCCCCGGCACCGAAACCGCAGCACCAGACCAAGACCAAGGGCGGCGACCCCGTCATCGCCTCGGTGGCGCTACGCCATCCGCTGCGGATGGCGGACATCGAAAAGCTGTTGCCCGGTTGGACCCCCAAGCGGATCGATGCCCACATCGCCAAGTTGCTCGTCAACGGCACGCTCCGCACCATCGAGCGCGGCGGCGAGCGTTTCCTCGTGCGCTCCGAGCTGCGTTATCCCGGGCACCGGCGGGCCTCCGCCTGACGTCGCGGCCTGCTTCAACTCGTCCCCGCACGAAATTCGCGCCACTCTGGTGCACGCCATCTGGTTTTCCCACCCATGCCCACACTCAATGAACTCTCGGAGCGCGAAGTCCTCGCGCTCGCCATCACCAGCGAGGAGGAGGACTCCCGCATCTACGACACGTTCGCGGACCAATGCCGCGAGAATTTTCCCGCCTCGGAACAGCTCTTCGCGGAAATGGCGGCCGAGGAGCGCGGCCATCGCGACAGCCTCTACTCGCTCTACCGCGAGCGGTTCGGCGAGAAGCTGCCCGCGATCCGCCGCGAAGACGTGCGCGGGTTCCTGAAGCGCAAGCCGGTCTGGCTTTCGAAGCGCCTCCCGCTCGACCGCATGCGGCAGGAGGTCGCAGTCATGGAGTTGGAGACGACGCGCTTCTACGAACGCGCCGCCGCGCAGGCCACCGACCTCGGCGTCCGGCAGCTCTTCACCCATCTGGCCGAGGCCGAGCGCGGGCACGAACGGAAGGCCGTCGAGATCGAGAAGCGCCAGGAGAAGGGGGCCGAACGCGACGAGGAGAAGCTGGCCCAGCACCGGCTCTTCGTCCTCCAGTACGTGCAGCCCGGGCTCACCGGCCTGATCGACGGCTCGGTCTCCACGCTCGCCCCGCTCTTCGCCGCGGCCTTCGCGACCCACAGCAACAAGGACACGTTCCTCGTCGGCCTCGCCGCCTCCCTCGGCGCCGGCATCAGCATGGGCATCTCCGAGGCGATGGCCGACGACGGCATCATCTCCGGGCGCGGCTCGCCGTGGCTGCGTGGTGTGGTCTGCGGCCTGATGACCACCGTCGGCGGGCTCGGTCACACCATCCCGTACCTCGTGCCGGATGCGTGGGCCAACGCCATCTGGCTCGCCACGAGCCTCGCCGGCATCGTCGTCGCGGTCGAGTTGGTCGCGATCGCCTGGATCCGCACCCGCTACATGGAAACACCGTTCTTCCGCTCGGTCATGCAGGTCATCGTCGGTGGTGCGCTCGTCCTTGCGGCCGGTGCGATCATCGGATCCTCCTGAAACCGCCGCGCTCCCTATGACCACAGTCACCCTTTTGGCCGAGAACACCGCCCGTGGCCTGGGCGTGCTGGGCGAGCACGGACTCGCGTGGTGGATCGACATCGGCACGCACCGCGTGCTCTTCGACGCCGGCCAGGGCCTCGTGCTTGCGCCCAATGCCCGCCGGCTCGGCGCGGACCTGGCGACGGCCCACGCCATCGCGCTCAGCCACGGGCACAGCGACCATGTCGGAGGATTGGAGACGGCGCTGACCGCCGCACCGCAGGCGGAGCTGTATCTCCATCCCGATGCCGTCGTGCGGCGGTTCACCGGTTCCGACCGCAAGCCCGTCGGCCGCCGGCTCAGCACCGACTTCATGGAGACGGAGGCGTTCCGCGCCGGGGGCCGCCGCGTGGTCGTCTCCCGCGCGCCGCAGGAGATCGCGCCCGGGGTATGGACGACCGGCGAGATCCCGCGGACCAACGATTTCGAGGACGTGGGCGGGCCGTTCTTCCTCGACGAGCAGCTCACGCGACCCGATCCGATTCTCGACGACCAGGCGGTGTTCTTCGCCGGCAAGGGAGGCACCGTGGTCGTGTTCGGCTGCGCGCATGCCGGGGTGGTGAATACACTCGAACACATCCGCGCACTCACACCGGGCACGCCGCTGCACACGGTCGTGGGCGGCATGCATCTGCTCAATGCCGACGAGCGCCGGCTGACGGAGACCTTCGCCGCATTGCGGCGGCTCGGCGTGCAGCGCTTCGGTCCGAACCACTGCACCGGCTACGCCGCCACGGCGTTGTTCCAGCGCGAGTTTCCCGGCCGGTGTTTCCCGTGCTCCGCCGGTTCGCGACTGCTGTTCGAGTAGAGCCGCCTTCGGGGTATTACGGGCATTTGCCCATTTCTAGTTTGCCCAGCGTCGCCGCCCGCCCGCACCTTCTGGGGCTTCCTCCTCCCGATCGTGCAACGGACCTCCGACCTCAACGTCATCGAAGCGTGCCCGCTTCCAGCGCCGGCGGCGTTGCTGGCCGCGCTCCCCAAAACCGAGACGCAGGACGCCTGCGTCGTGCATTCGCGCACCGCCATTCGGCGCGTCTTGTTCGGCGATGACCGGCGCCTCCTCGTGATCGTCGGTCCTTGTTCGATCCATGATCTGGACGCCGGCCGCGAGTACGGACGCCGGCTTGCGGTGCTCGTCCGCGAACTCGGCGACCGCCTGGTCATCGCCATGCGGGTGTACTTCGAGAAACCGCGCACCACCGTCGGGTGGAAGGGCCTCATTCA
>JAEZSJ010000035.1 GCA_023443985.1 Verrucomicrobiota bacterium
ATGTCCGGCTGAACCGGGCGCTTGGTCGCTCTACGACGGCGTGACATGGCGTAAGTTAGGCTTTCTTGGCTTCCTTGGGACGTTTCACGCCGTACTTGGAACGGCTACGGCGACGCTTCTCGACGCCTACGGCGTCGAGGGTACCGCGAACGATGTGGTAACGGACACCGGGCAAGTCCTTCACACGGCCGCCGCGCACGAGCACAATCGAGTGCTCCTGCAGGGTGTGGCCCTCGTCCGGGATATACGAGATGACTTCGGTACCGTTCGTGAGGCGAACCTTGGCAACCTTACGGATGGCGGAGTTCGGTTTCTTCGGCGTGCGCGTCATGACCTGAACGCAGACGCCACGGCGGAAAGGATTCCGGTTGAGGGCCGGCGACTTGGATTTCGCACGGACCTTCCGGCGACCTTTTCTCACGAGTTGGTTGATCGTAGGCATGGACGAAGAAGGAGGAAAATAAGGGAAAAAGTGCGGACGCTGGGCAATGCCCCAACACCGTGCAAGAAGTTTTTTCGCTTCCTGCGGCGAATATCGTTTTCAGTGCCCAACGAGGGGTCGCGCGGCGGGGGCCGGGGAACGCATCGGTGAGGCTGAAGCGGGCGATCTGATCGAAAAAGGGAAGCGGGCAGGAAGACAGTTCCGCCCCGCGCCTGTCAACACCGCTGTCGCCCAATTTTGGCTCGCGCGCGCTGTCTCCATCCGGTCAATGCATCCCCCGCTGCCGGAGGCTCCGCCGGCGGGGCTCACCGCGGCCGGCCGAAGACCGTGAGGACGATCCCCGCCAACACCCCGAGCACCGCCGGGAGCTTCTTCAGGCCGTTGCGCTCGCCGAAGAGCACCAGCCCGCCCGTGAACGCCACCAGCGTGCTCCCGCGCCGCAGGCTCGAGACGAGCGAGACCAGCGCCTCCGGATCCTGCAACGCCCCGAAATACAGGTAATCGGACACCAGCAGCATCGCCGCGATACAGGGGATGCTCCAGCGCCACTGGAACTGGTTGCGGGCCCACCACCGCCGTTTCCAGCCGACCGCCAGCGGCAGGAAAAAGACCGCGAGGTAAACCGAGAACCACGCCTGCACCGTCGGCACCGACAAACCGGCCGTGCCGAGCAGGTACTTGTCATAGAGAGCGCTCACCGCCCCCAGCAGCGTGCCGGCGACCATGAAGCCGATCGCCCGGTCGCGGTGGAAACGGATCCCCTCCCCCCGCCCGGCGACCGACAGGCCCACGAACGACGCCAGCGTCGTGCCGATGCCGAGCCACTCCAGCACCGTCGGCCGCTCCCCGAGCACGACCAGCGCCCCGGCGATCGTCCAGATCGGCCCGGTCGCCCGGATCGGCGAGGTGATCGACACCGGCAGATCCTTCATCGCGAAGTAGGTAAACATCCATGACGAGGCGACCAACGCCGACTTGCCCGCGAGCCGGAGATGGCCCCACCAGTCGAGCGGCGCCGTCGTGAGCGCGGGCGGCAGCGCGCCCGGCGCGAGCGCGTCGGCGGCCATCAGCGCGGTCCAGACGGTCGCCGAGCAGACGGAGCTCAGGAAGAGCACCGGCACGACGGCGTTTGCGCGCACGGCGTGCTTCGTGCACAGCTCGTACACGCCGAGGAACAACGCCGCGATCAGGCTGGCCAGGATCCAGGTCATGGGTGAAACGCACGCTTCTGCCGGGCCGGCCGGCGCGCGGCAAGGGCGCAGCAGCCCGGCGCGTTCCGCAAAAAACCGTTTGGATGCGCCCGCGCGCGGTTGCGGATTTGCCGCGCCTCCGCGCGGCCGCGAACGTGCGCGGCCTCAAACCCCAACACACGGAGACTCGGATGAACACGGCATTGATATCGGGATTGTTCGGATACGGCGTGCTGCTCTCGACCGCCGGCGCGGCGCTCTTCCAATGGCGGCTCTGCAGCCGCCGCTCGCGCCCCCCGGTGGAGTTCAAGCTCCTGCGCGGCCCGGGCGAGCTCACCCTGCGCACCCTGCGCCAGCTCGAGATGCGCCTGCCCCTGCTGCTGCTCGGCGGCGTGCTGCTGCCGCTCTTCGCCGGCGTGGCCCTGGTCGTTTTCCTGCCGCAGCTCGAAGGCCTGCTGCGCGTGCTCCTCAGCGTGTTCGGCTGGGCGGGTTTTCTCGCGTTCCTGTTCTTCTACGGCCGGTACCTGCACCGGGTCCTCGGGCTCCGGCGCGACCTCGAGCTCCGTTACCTGGGCGAGCGCGCGGTCGCCGAGGAGCTCGCGCCGCTCCTGGCGCAGGGCTATCGGCTTTTCCATGACGTCGCGATCCACGGCATCGAGTCCAAGCTCGACCTCGACCACGTGCTGGTCGGACCCAACGGCGTGACCGCCATCGAATCCGAGACGCGCCAACGCGAGACCGGCCGCCAGGCGAGCCGCGACCACGAGGTCACCTTCGACGGCCGGCAGCTCATCTGGCCCTGGGGCCCCGACCGCGACACGGTGGCCGGCATCGAGGGCGAATGCGCCAGCTTCTCCAAGTGGCTGCTGCAGACCACCGGCTACCGCATCCACGCCAACGCGCTCCTTACCGTCCCCGGCTGGTGGATCGACATCACCGGGCGCGGCATCGTCACCGTCGCCAACCACAAGCAGGTGCTCGCCGCCGCCACCGCCAAGCAGGAGGCGTTTCTCGCGCCCGAACAGATCGAGAAGATCTGCCGCGAGCTCGAACTCCACTGCCGCGACGTCGAGTGCTGACGCCGCGGCCCGGGCCCGCTCCGGCCCGCCGGAAAACACGAAGGCCGTCCTGCGCGAGGACGGCCTTCGGCGTTTCGGGAGACGGCCCGAGCTTACTTGATCTCCTTATGGACCGTGTGGCGCTTGAGGAAGGGATTGTACTTCTTCTTCTCGATGCGCTCGGTGACGGTCTTCTTGTTGCGGTAGGTGAGGTAACGGGAGGCCTGCTTGCCCTCCTTACGGGCTTCGGTGCACTCCAAGGTGACGAGTTCTTGCATGGTGAAATTGGTTGAACGGCCAAACAACCACCGCGCCGCGACCACCCGCAAGACAAAACTGCGCCTCGTCCGGAAATCGCCCGCCCGCCACAAGGGGGCCCGGCCCGCGCCCGTCGCCGCCGTCCGGCTCAGCGGCCGCGGCGCACGCGCTCCTTCTCCGCCTCGCGTTCGTCCTCGAGACGAGCCTTCTCGTTGGTCATTTGCTGGCGGATCTTCACGACCTCCTCGGCCTCGCCGCGCTCGAGCGCCTCGTTGTACGCCTTCTGCAGGAAGATCTCGCGCTCGGCGATCTTCGCCTTGTAGCGCGCCTCCAGCTCCGCAAGCCGCTCCTTCTGTTCGGCGGACAACGGCGCGACATCGGGTTCGGCGGCCTTCAGCCGCTCCATGGCGAGTTCGTAGGCGCTTTTCATGGCCCGGGGGCGATAGCGGTCGCCCCGGCCGCTGGCAAGTTCGCCGGAGCCGACGCCGCCGCAGGCGGTGCCTCCGCCCCACCGTGTCGGGCCAGGACCGCCAACGCCAACACGACCACCGCGACCGGCATCCAGGCGCCCCCGAACCTCCTCCGCCAACGGAGCGCGTAACCGGCGACCAACAGGGTCAGCAGGACCACCAGAATCGCAGGCCCGAGCCACTCCGCGCGATACTCCGCCGGCCAATACGCGCCCGGCACGCGCATCGCCCACGTCAGGCCGCGCTCCATCCCCGCGATCAGCACCGCGCTGGCATGGTTAAGAAACACGCTCACCGGTCCCATCCCGAGCAGCCCCGCCAGGATCGAGACGATGCCCGCCACGATTGCCAGGCTCGCAGCCGGGATGCACGCGAGGTTCACCACGAGCGACGCGGGCGTCAGCAACCCGAAATTCGCCAGCGTCATCGGCACGCTCACCAACGTCGCCGCCACCGCGAGCGCGAAGCCCGAGATCACCTGCGCGCCCAGCCACCGCGCCGCCCGCCGTCCCCAGCCCCACTCCGACTGCGGCAGATCCGCCCAGGGCCGCCAGCGCCGCTGCAACCGCTCCTCCAGCGGCAATCCGTAAAGCAGCAGTGCCGCGACCACCGCGTACGACATCTGGAAGCCCAGCCCGAACAACTGCCACGGCGCCCACCACAACACCACCAGCGCCGACGCCGCGATGCCCGCCAGCGGATTCCGCGCCCACCGCAACGCCTTCGCCGCGATCACGAACGCGATCATCAGCCACGCCCGCCGCGCGGAGGGCGCGCCACCCGTGATCTCCACGTACAACCACAACGCCGGCAGCCCCGCCAGCGCGACCGCCGGCCGCGGCACCCGCAGCGCGCCCAGCAACCCCGCCAACACCGCCCAGATCACCGCGATGTGCAGCCCCGAGATGGCGAAGAGGTGCATCGTGCCGGAGTTCATGAACAACTCCCGCTGGCCGCCGCCCAGCTCCGCCTTGCGGCCCAGCAGCATCGCCACATGGATCGAGCGCCACGCCGGGCGGTCCTCCAACCCCAGTCCCAGGATACATTCGAGCCGCCGCGCCGCGGCCGCGCAGAACCGCCGGTACGGGTGGGCGCCGCGCTCCTGCGCGAGCCAGCGCGCCCGGTTGAACTTGAACGCCGCCCCCGCGCTCACCAGGTATCCGTCGAACCCGGTCGCCGCGTCGCGCGGCAACGGCGCGAGCACCCCCAGCACCCGCACCTGCGCCGAGCGCACCCACTCCGCCTCGGCCGGCGCGCGCACCGAGAAATAGACCCGTTGGCCGACCGTCTCCGCGACCACCGCCGGCGCTGCGGTGATCCGCGCCAGCCCTGTCGTCGTCACGCGCCCGGCGGCGGACGGAAACACGCGCTCGATCTCCAGCACCAACTCCGCCTCCCGCGCCGGCAACCTCGCCCACACCGCCAGCCGGTTCTCCCGCAACTGGAAACACGCGACCGCCGCCGCTCCCACCGCGAGCACCACCCCCGGGGCCCACACCGCCCGCCCTGGCCGCTCCGGACCGCACACGCCCCGGCACGCCCATCCGAGACCGATCGCCGCGGCCGCGAACCACCGGCCGCCGCCCCACCCCGCCGGCAACGCCCGCGCGAGCGCGAAACCGACCATCGTCGGCACCAACAGCCACAACACCGGTGCCCGTTGCCCAAGACTTCGCTCGATCATCCTTCGGTTCCCCCGCTCCGTGTTCCTCCGCTTCCTGGTCGTCGTTTTCTTCTGTCGCCCGGGCGGAAAGGCCGGCGCGTCACACCAGATGCGCAATGAACTTTCGCCCGCCCGCCGCCGCGCCACGCGCCAGGCCGCGCCGCAGATAGTCCCGACCCGCCGCCACCGCCTCGGCCAACGGCCGCCCCCGTGCGAGCTGCGCCGCGATCGCAGAGCTGAGCGTGCAGCCGCTGCCGTGCGTATCCACTCCCTCGATCCTCCGGCCTGCCCAGTGTTCGCTGCCGCCATCGGGCCGCGCGAGCACGTCGACGAGCTCGTCGCCGCCGAGGTGTCCGCCCTTCAGCAGAAACGGCACGCCGAACCGCCGCGCGAGTTCGAGCGCACCGGTCCGCATCGCGGCCTCGCCGTCCGGCCTCCGCCCGAGAAGCACCGCGGCCTCGTCGAGGTTAGGCGTCACCAGTGCGGCGAGCGGCAGCAGTTGCTCGCAGACCGCGGCGACGGCCTCGGGCCGAAGCAGCACCGCGCCGCTCGTGGCCACCATCACCGGATCCACGACCACCGGCACCCCACGTCGCTCGCGCAGCAGTGCCGCCACCGCCGCGATGATCGGCGCGTCGAAGAGCATGCCGGTCTTCACCGCACGCACCGCGAAGAACCGAAAAACCTGCCGCGCCTGCTCCGCCACAAACTCCGGCGCCACCGCCGTCACGCCGCTCACGCCGGCGGGATTCTGGGCCGTCAGGCAGGTGATCGCCGTGGTCCCGAACACGCCGTTGGCGGCAAACGTCAGCAGGTCCGCCTGCACGCCCGCCCCACCGCCACTGTCGGAGCCCGCGATCGAAAGCGCCACCGGGAGTTCGTTCATGCGCGCACCGGCATAACGGAGCCAACCCGCACCGCCACCCGGAAATCTCCCACACAAGTGCGCTGCGGTCGGATACCGGTGCGCGCGCAGACCAGCGCCGGCGCAGCCGCCGGCCATCGTCCCCGCAAAACCTTGGCTCGCCCTCCGGCGGGCACCCCGCTTCGCTTCCGGTTCCCCCATCCCCGATGGAACGCAAGTCCCTCACCCGTTTCGCCTGGTTGTCGATCGCCGCCGCGTTGGCCACGATCGCGCTGAAGACGACAGCCTACGGCCTCACCGGCTCCGTCGGTCTGCTTTCCGATGCCGTCGAGTCCCTGGTCAACCTCGCCGGCGGAGTCATGGCGCTGCTCATGTTGCGGGTGGCCGCACGCCCGGCCGACGACGACCACGCCTACGGCCACAGCAAGGCCGAGTATTTCTCCAGCGGCGTCGAAGGGACCCTGATCCTGCTCGCCTCGGCCAGCATCGCCTACGCGGCGGTGGCGCGTCTGCTTCAGCCGCAGCCGCTGGAACGCATCGGCAGCGGTCTGGCCGTATCGCTGGTCGCCTCGGCGGTGAATCTCGTCGTCGCGCTCGTCATCCTGCGCGCGGGCCGGCGCCGCAATTCCATCACGCTCGAGGCCAATGCCCACCACCTGCTCACCGATGTCTGGACCTCGGTCGGCGTCATCGTGGCCATCGGTGCGGTGGCCCTCACCGGGTGGAACTGGCTGGACCCGGTGGTCGCGCTCGTGGTGGCCGCCAACATCGTCCGCACGGGCGCGGGCATCGTGCGCCGTTCCGTTGCGGGACTGATGGACACCGCCCTGCCCGCCGCGGAACTGGCGAAGATCGAGACTGTGCTCGCGCCCCACCGGCTGGCCGGTGTGCAGTTTCACAACCTTCGGACCCGCCAGGCCGGCGCGCGCAAGTTCATCAACTTCGATGTTCTGGTCCCCGGGCTCTGGACCGTCCAGCAGGGCCACGATCTGGTGGAACAGATCGAAGCCGAGGTCCGCGACGCGCTACCCGACTCCACGATCTTCACCCATCTCGAACCCGTGGAGGACCCCGCCTCCTGGTCCGACGCCGGTCTCGACCGTCCCGCCGCGCCCAACAGACCATCGTCCGGCTGAGGCGGCTCCCCGCCGCTCTTGCCCCACCCGCCCCCCCCAACATCGGGTGTTCAGTGCAGGCCGCTGGTGCCGCGGAGGGCGACGACGCGCTCGATGTACGCGGCGTAATCGAGTTGGTCCGGAACCAGCAACGGCAGCGTAATCATTTCATCGATGCACCGCTGAAGGACGGGCGGAGAGAGCTTTTCCCCGTGGCCCAGCAGCGGCTGCGCCGCGAACCAGAGCACAAGTTCCTGTCCCCAGAAATACAGTTGCCGCGGCCCGACGTTCGCGTGCATGCGTCGCACCTCGGGCAACGTGGCGGGCTCGCCCAGTTTCAGCCAGATATCGGCATGGAGAAAGTCCACCGGTTGCGCCGGTCGCCACTCAAGCGCATCACCGCCGATGATCTCCAGCTTTGCCAACGCTGCCGCGGGAAAGTTGTCGGTCGCGCCGGAACGGTGAAAGAGCTCGATCACCTCCGGGTCGCGCTCGACCACGGTCACTCGCTCAACCTCCGGCCGCAGCGCCTGGTTGAGCGCGATCCATCCCATCCCCAGCCCCATCACCACCGTGTGTCCCCACGCGTGACGGCAGCCAAACTCCTGGCTCTCCAGCTCGTAGGGCGAGAGCGACATCCACGTCTCCCAGTCGGAGTCGGGTGTCGGGCGACGAAGGAGCGCCGGCATCCCCTGCACGAGCCAGGCTCCGGAGTGATAACCGCGGTCGAGCTGCAAGCCGCCGCGGACGATGCGCCAGCGGCCCACCTCGCACGCTCGATACGGCGGAAGATACAGATCGGTCGTGTAGAGCGGCGGCACGCAGCGCGCCTCAAGGATGGGTGAGCCGCAGTCGGATGAAGCGGCGGGCCGCGCCATTGAGCGGCGTGTTGTCCCGCACGCGCAAGAGCGACGCCGAGTTGGTCTCGACGGTCAAGCCATCGCTGGTCCAGACCACAAGATCGCGGCTCACCTCGACGATGTAGGTGATGTCCCTGGCGCCCGGATTCTTCGGTGCGGTCAAGCGGAGGGCGCCGGTCGTGGTGTCAACAACGACGCTTGTCAGGGTGAAGACGTTGGGATCGAGCCCGAGCGCGTATTCGATGAGATTACACAGACCGTCGTGATCGGGATCGGACGCCTCGCCCGCGATCGCGGCATCGTCGGCAGCGGCCGCGAAGTTCGCAACCTGCCAGCCGCGGAAGGGAGAGACGATGGTGAGCGTGGCGGCCACCGTCTCGTTGTCGATTGTGGCCGATGCGGAGCCGGTCCCGAGCCATGCGGTCGGGGTGTAGGTGGCCGCCTTGCGGCCCGCCTCCAGTGTGGCAGTTGCCGGGCTGATCGTGCCCAGCGCAGCGACAAATGCGACCGGAGTGCTGTCGGGCACGCTGAACCCGGTCGCCCCGGCCGAGTTGGTCGTGATGCCGGCGACGATCGCGGCGGTCGTCTGCTCGGCCACGACAGTGGTCGGGGTCGCGGCCAAGGTGAGGACGAGGTTTGGCGAATACGTGACCGAACCGCCGAAGAGGGATGCGGAGGGTGCGTTCGTACCGAACCAGTTGTTCGCCGCGTTGATCGCCGCTCCGGTGATCGTGGACGCGGCAAGCGCCGGCGCGCCGACCGCCGCCACGTTGCCGACAATGCGGCTGTTGGTGATGGAGAAAGTGGTCGGGGTCGCCTTGAAGCTGAAGACCGCGCCGCCCGAACCTGCCGTGCCGCCCGTGCCGATCACAGTGCAGTTGGTGGCGAGGAGGCATTGCGTGAACGTGAGGGACAACGGGTTGGTTGTGGTGCCGACGAAGACCGCGCCGCCCAACGCCCCGAAGCCCGAGGTGCTCTGCGCCTTGTTGCCGGTGAAGCCGCAGTTGGTCGCCGTGATGGTACCACCGTTGAACAACGCCAGCGCGCCGCCGTCCCCGTTGGTGGTCGAGTTCTGGTCGAAGACGACATCGGTGAGCGCAAGCGAGCCGGAGCCGGCCACGCCGGCGTCGAAATCCATCGCGCCACCGGCGTTGTTGCCGGGGACGATGGCAGTGATCTGGTTGCGCCCGTAGCGGAGCGTCAACCCGGTCAACGAGACCGCGAAGCCGGTCGCCACACCCTGCGGGTTCACCGAAAATACTTTGTCGATGCCGTCGGCCGTGGTCGTGCCCGCCTGGATGACCGTCGTGGCGGAACCCGCCCCGGCGATCGTCACGGGTTTCAGGATATCAAGGTCTCCGGTCGCGGCGGCGTTCTCCTCGGTGGCGACGGTGGCGTTCACGAGCGAGAGCGTGTAGGTGCCCGCGGCCAGGCTGATCGTGTGCCCCGAGCCGCTGTCGTTGTTCACCGCGATGATCGCGCCGCGCAGCGAGCGGGTCGCCGAGGCGTTGAAGGCGGCGACGTTCGCCGTGTTCATCCCGGCGAGTGTGTCGGCCGTGGTGTTCACCACGATCGTCGCGGCGGCGGCGGTCGCGGTCATCCCCGCGAGAGCAACCGCCGTTGCCAACCGCCGATAAGTGCGGGGCTGGGTCGGCGGTCGATGACAAGAATACGAGGAATGCATGTGGTGGGGACGTGTGGGAGCCTGCCACGAACCGCGCGCGCCGCATCGCAGCACAGTCTGTCGGTGTGGGTTGGGGCCGATCTTCGGGCTCACCTGCTTGGGTACAAGAGGGAAACCTCACTACGCCGCCATCGTTTGGCTTGCCCCGGTGGAGTCGAAGCCGATGCTCGCCCCTGCGACCAGTCAACTGGCGCGCAACCCACACCAATGAACTCCGCGCTTTGCCGGCGCGACTTCGTCACGCGAGGGCTTGTCCTCGCGGGCGCGGTCCTGCTTTTTCCCGCCCATCGTCTCTGTGCCGCCGTCGGATCGTCGGCCGCCCTCGGCGGCCCCCGGACGGGCGATGCCGCGCACGACGCCATCGTCGCCCTCGCCGCCCGCTACGGGGAGGTTCTCGATGTTAGTGCCGCGAATTCGGTGACACAGATTGCCGTCCGGGTGCGCTGTTTCGACACCATGCTGCAGTCGCTCTCCGAGGCGAGAAAGCAGGGGATCAGGCGGGTGCACGCCTCCGGCAACACCATCGCCTTCACGCACGACAGCCGGCGCTTCGAGATCAAGAACCTGCACCATGGCGCCTGAGCCCCATCCGCTGGTCGATCTCGCGGCCCTGACGCACGAGCAACTGGAGCCGCTTGTCGGCGAGCAGTTCCACGTGCAGCGGTCCCCTGAGGCGGGATTCCCTCTGACGCTGACGGAAGCGAAGAAGCTCGGTGCCGCGCGGCCCGGGCAGCGGGCGCCGTTCTCGTTGATCTTTCGGCCGACTGATCCGCAGTTCCACGCCCCCCAGCAAATCTACTCGCTCGTAAACCCTCGGATCGGGCGACTCGACCTCTTCCTCGTCCCGATCCGGCCGGACAGCAGCGGCGCCCGGTTCGAGGCCGTCTTCACCTAAATCTTCGCCCCACGCCATCCCATGAGCGATCCCTTCCTTGGCGAAATCCGCCTCACCCCCTACAGCTTCACGGTCTACGGTTGGGCGAGTTGTGACGGGCAGTACGTGCCGATCGACCAGAACAGTGCCCTCTTCTCGCTCCTCGGCACCACCTACGGTGGCGACGGACGGACCAGCTTCGCGCTCCCCAACCTGCAGGGCCGCATCCCGGTCGGCCAAGGACCAGACCATACGATCGGCCAGATGTCCGGCAGCGAGACGGTCCCCCTCCGCCTCAACCAGATGCCGCAGCACACCCATCAAGCGAGCGGCGTGGCGGCCGAGGGGACAACTACTTCGCCGGCCAACGCCGTCTGGGCCAGTTCGCCACTGGGCGCGTATTCGGCCAGTCCAAACCCGACGCTTGCTCCGATGGCCGCGATGCTCTCCCCCGCCGGCGGTTCGCAGCCCCATGAGAACCGCATGCCGTACCTGACCCTGAATTTCCAGATCTGCCTGCTGGGCATCTATCCCTCGCGCAGCTGAGTTCCGCCACACCACGCTCGCCATGGCCACCCCCTTCCTCGCCGAGATCCGGATGTTCGGATTCAACTTCAACCCGCGCGGCTGGGCCCACTGTTCGGGCCAAATGTTGCCCGTCGCGCAGAACCAAGCGCTCTTCGCGATCCTCGGCACAACCTACGGCGGCAACGGCCTGAGCACCTTCGCCCTGCCCGACCTGCGCGGTCGCGCTCCGGTCCACTGGGGACAGGGCCCGGGCCTGAGCAACATCATCGTGGGTCAACCCGGCGGCGAAGCCCTGCACACCCTGACCGACCTCGAGTTGCCCCAACACCTGCACGTCCCTCAGGCCAGCACGGCCACCGCCGACCAGACTTCGCCCGCGGGCAGCCTCTGGGCCGCGACTCCCGTCAATCACTACGGCGCCCCCGGCGCAGCAGTCCCGCTCTCGCCTTCTGCGATCTCGCCCGTCGGCGGATCGCAACCCCACGCCAACGAACAGCCCTACCTCGCGGTGAACTTCAGCATCGCGCTCGAGGGCATCTTCCCATCGCGCGGCTGACCCACGTCCATGTCCTCCCCCTTCATCGGCGAAATCAAGATGTTCGGCGGCAACTTCGCCCCCCGCGGCTTCGCGCTCTGCAACGGTTACACGCTGCCCCTCGCGCAAAACACCGCGCTCTACGCCCTGATCGGCACCACCTTTGGCGGCGATGGGCGCACCAGCTTCTGCCTGCCCGATCTCCGCGGTCGTACCCCGCTGCATCGGGGAAGCGGCCTCGGTCTCTCCCCGTACAACCTGGGAGCGCAGGGCGGATCGGAGCTGGTCACCCTCACCACGCTCCAAATTCCGTCACACGCCCACACCCCCCAGGGTGACACAACCGGGGGCGGCGTCTCCACGCCGGCGACCGGCGCGATCTGGAGCTCGGTGCCGCGCGGCCACCCCGCACCGTACACGTCCGGAGCGAATACCACGATGAATCCCTCCAGCCTCGGCGTCGCGGGGGGCAGCCAACCGCACAACAACCGCTCCCCCTTCCTGGGTGTGAGCTTCATCATCGCGCTCCAGGGGATCTTCCCGAGCCGGGACTGAACCAGCAGCACCGCCCGCCGTGCCCCCCTCGGTCACTCTGCGACCCGCCACTCCGGCCGATCGCGAGTTCCTCTTCCAAGTTTACGCCGCCAGCCGCGCCGAGGAGCTGGCTCCGGTGCCATGGAGCGCCGAGGAGAAGTCCGAGTTTCTCCGCCAGCAGTTCGCGGCACAGGACCGCGCCTATCGTAACGACTACGCCGCCGCGGCCTTCGACGTGATCGAGTTGGAGGCGCGCCCCGTCGGCCGCCTGTATGTCGATCGCACGCCCACGGAGATCCACCTGATCGACATCGCCCTGCTCCCCGAGTGCCGCGGCCAGGGCATCGGGACCGCGCTGGTTCGTGAAGTCGTCGACGAAGCCGCACGCACGAAGCGTCCCATCCGTCTCTACGTCGAGCACGGCAACCCCGCCCGGCGCCTCTACCAGCGCCTCGGCTTTGCGGAGGTCGAGGAACACGGTCCCTACTGGCGCCTGGAGTGGAGTCCCACCGCCTCGCCCACCGCGTCCACATGACTCCGGACGAAGCCATCCGAGTCTTCGCCGAGAACCTCGCCGGCGACGATTCGCTACGCGAGCGCCTCGCCGCCATCCGCGACCACACCGTGTTCGCGGAGGCCTGCGTAACAGCTGCAGCCACACAAGGCCTCGCCTTCACGGCCGCGGATATGCGCACCCTCCTCCAGGCCCGGCATATTCAGTGGATCCAGCGCCACATCGAATGAGCGCGCTCGCCGCCACCTTCCACGGCTGGACTCCCATTCATGTCCCGCGCCACACACCGGAGTTCGGCGTGCGCTGGAGCTGGCTCGGGCCCCAGCATTTCCGCGAACCGTTCTTCGATCAAACCGTCACCAGCGCCTTCCGTCATCCGCTCCCCCTGCTGCTGCAGCGCGACACCTCGCTCGCGCAGCTCGTCGAGATCGCCGAGCACTCCCCCGCGCTCGAACCCGCCGGCTTCATCTACCACGTGTCCCGCTGCGGGTCGACGCTGCTCGCCCAGATGCTGGCGCGTCTCGACCGCGCCCTCGTGATCTCCGAAGCGCGTCCGCTCTCCCTCGCCCTCGAGGACCGGCGTCTTTCCGAGTCCGACCGGCTGCGCGCCTTCCGCGCCCTTGTCTGCCTCTACGGCCGCGGCACCGGCGGGGAATCGAGCTACTTCCTCAAACTCGATTCCCAAAACATCCTCTTCTGGCACCTCATCACCGCGGCCTTCCCCTCGGTGCCACGGGTCATCCTCCACCGCGATCCGGTCGAGGTCCTCGTCTCCAATTACGGCCGACTTCAAGGCGGCCTCATGCCCGGACAGATCGCTCCGGCAATCCTTGGCCCCGCCCCGCGCCCGCTCGCCGATCCGGAGGATTACGCCGCCTTCGTGCTCTCGCGGTTCTACGCGGCCGCGGTGGAGGCCGCCGCCACGCCCGGCTCGCTCACGCTGGACTACCGTTCGTTACCGGCTGCCGTGGATACACACGTCGTTCCGCATTTCGGGCTCAGCCTCAGCGCAGCCGAGCGTGCGGCCATGGCCGCAGCCACCACCGTCTACTCGAAGGACGCCACCCGCAGCGCCCCCTTCACCGCCGACTCGGCCGCCAAGCAGGCCGAGGCTGATGCCATCATCCGCGCGCTCGCCGACGAGTGGCTCGCCCCCCACTACGGGAAGCTCCGCGCCCTCAGCGCCGCGTTCTGATCGCGGCATGGAACCGCCTGGGCGCACCGTCCCCGTGGGGCGGGGCCAGTCACCGCTTGCTCCGTCTTCTCGTTCGACAAACATCGGCGCCCATGAGCGACGCCTCCGCGCCCACCTCCCGTCCCGACGCCGTGCCCGGCGCCCGTTACGAGTTCGCCAGCGACAACACCGCCGGCATCTGCCCCGAAGCTTGGGCCGCCCTCGCCGCCGCCAACGCCGCCTTCGCCCCCTCCTATGGCAACGACGAGTGGACCGCACGCGCCGCCGACCTCCTCCGCGAGGTCTTCGAGACCCGCTGCGAGGTCTTCTTCGTCTTCAACGGCACCGCCGCCAACTCCCTCGCCCTGGCCGCCCTCTGCCAGAGCTACCACAGCGTGATCTGCCACGAGCTCGCCCACTGCGAGACCGATGAGTGCGGCGCACCCGAATTCTTCTCCAACGGGACCAAACTGCTCACCGCCGCCGGCGAACTCGGCCGCCTCGAGACGCGCCACGTCGAGGCGCTCATCACCAAACGCAGCGATATCCATTTTCCGAAGCCGCACGTGCTCTCCCTCACCCAGGCCACCGAGGTCGGCACCGTCTACAAGCCCGGCGAGATCCGCGCCCTCTGCGACCTCGCCCATCGCCACGGCCTCGCCGTGCATATGGACGGCGCACGCTTCGCCAACGCCGTCGCCTCGCTCGGTTGCGCCCCCGCGGATCTGTCGTGGCGCGCCGGCGTCGACGTGCTCTGCCTGGGCGGCACCAAGAACGGCATGTCCGCCGGCGAGGCTGTCGTCTTCTTCCGTCCCGACCTCGCCCGGGAGTTTGAATACCGCTGCAAACAGGCCGGCCAGCTCTGCTCGAAGATGCGTTTCCTCAGCGCCCAATGGGTCGAGATGCTGCGCGACGGCGCCTGGCTGCGCCATGCGGCGCATGCCAATGCCTGCGCCCGCCGCCTCGAGGCCGGCCTGCGCGACATCCCGCACTTCCGCGTCGCGATGCCGGTCGAGGCCAACGGCGTGTTCGTCGAGATGCCGCCCGCCGTCGCCGCCGCGCTGCGCGCCAATGGCTGGTTCTTCTACAACTTCATCGGCGCCCACGGCTATCGCCTCATGAACTCGTGGGCCAGCCGGCCCGAGACGGTCGACGCCTTTCTCGCCGATGCCCGCACCGCCGCCGTTGCCGCCCGACCCTGAGCGGACTCCCGCGGGCCCCGCCCCGCTCTGCCCCGGTCAGGAGCCCTCCGGAGCGCTCCGCGTCTCCACGGGAACACGTTCACGCGTTTGAGGCGTCCGTCCACGGTCGCCTCGAGCTCCACGGTCAGACCGCCCCGCCGATAGCACGCGACGATCTCCTCGTCATCCCGGTCCTCGGAGTCCGCCCGTCCCCACATCTCCGACACAGCGGAGAGCAACGTGCGGCCTGTCAGCGTCCGCCCGTCGAGCCGCAGCGTCCGGCCTTCGTCCGCGAGCCCGGGGCCATCCCCCGCCAGGAAGAACGCCGCATAGGCGAGCCGGCCCGCTTCGAAGTCGATCTGGAAACCCGCCCGGGTGTAACGCAGCTGGCAGCAGCCGGTCTGTATCCAGCGAAACGAGTCAGGACGCCCGAACACCTGGGCGTTCTGGATCGGATCACCGAACTGCAGCGGCCCCACGGCCGCCCGGTGCAGATCGACGGCCGGCGTCTCCGGGAAGCACACCGGCCAGGCAAGCGTCGGATCGGGGGCCCTCCCCGTGAGTTTCCCGAAGAGTGAACGAAGCATTGGATTCGATGAGTGCCGGGGGCCGCGACCCGCCGCCCCGCACGGACTTCGCGCCGCCTATTGGATCCCGAACCGCCGGGGCTCGAAACCGCGCTCCTTCAGCGCCGTCTTCACCGCCTCCATGTCGAGGCGGGCACCGGGTTTCACGCCGTTGTCGCGATACCAGTGCTGGTTCATCTCGATGGCGAACTGCAGGTCGGCGCCGCGCGAACGCACGGGGCGTTCGTCGCGCGGGTACATCTGCCGCACCTCGCGCAGCTCGCCTGTCGCGTCGAAGAAGCCGATGTCGAGCGGCACGTAGGTGTTCCGCATCCAGAAGCTCATCTGCAGCGGCTGCCGGTAGACGAAGACCATGCCGTCGTCCGCCCCGAGCGCCGTGCGCTCCATCAGTCCGCGTTCGTGCTCGTTCGGCAGGAGGGCGAACTGCAGCCGTGCGACGCGGTCGCCGATCTTCACCGGAAAGTAGTCGGCGATCGTCTTCTCCACCACCGGCTTCTCCTCGGCGCAGCCGGACACTGCGACCATCGCGGCGGCAGCGACCAGAACCAGAGACAAACGGGCGAGAATGCGGCGGAGTTTCGGCATGGCGAAGCGAGGTTGCCGCGCAGCATGCCGCCACCTACGGTCCGGGCAAAACTGTTTTCCCGTGGCCAAATCCTCCGCTCCCTCCCCGCTGCTCTACGCCGACTCCGAACGCGACGCGAACCAGCTCTACTTCACCGGCATGTCCGTGCCCGACCCGTTTCTCGCCTTCGGCATCGGCCGGAAGAAGTACGGCGTCTTCAACGCGCTCGAGTTCTCCCGCGCCCGGAAGGAGTCCGCGCTCGACGTCGTGCTCCCGCTCGAGGAGTGGCGCGATCGCGCGCAGAAGCGTTTTCCGCAGAACAAGGTCGGCATGGCCGAGATCGTCGCCACCCTCGCGCGCGCATTCGGCCTGAAACGTTTCGTCGTGCCGGAGAACTTCCCCGCCAAGCTCGCCTTCGAGCTCTTCGACCTCGGCCTGGCGATCGGCTTCGCCGACGGCTCGTTCTTCCCCGCACGCGACTTGAAGAAACCCGCCGAGCTCGCCGCCATCCGCGAAGGCAACCGCTGCAGCTCGCTGGGCTTCACCGCGGTCGAGCGCATCCTAAAATCCAGCACGATCAAGGGCGGCTTCGTCCGGTTCGAGGGCAGGAAGCTCACCTCCGAGCGCCTCAAGTTTGCGATCGAGACCGCCTGCCTCTCGGCCGGCGCCGTCTCGCTTGAGACGATCGTCGCCGCCGGCGATCAGGCCTGCGACCCGCATTGCCGCGGCACCGGCCCGATCCGCGCCCATGACCTCCTCATCGTCGACATCTTCCCGCGCGTGGCCGCCGCCGGTTACCACGGCGACATGACCCGCACCTACCTCAAGGGCCGCGCCAGCGACGCCCAGCGCAAGCTCGTCGCCACGGTGCACGCCGGCCAGAAGCTCGGTCTGCGCACGATCCGCGCCGGCCTGAACGGCCGCAAGGTCCACGAGGCCATCACCGCCCTCTTCGAGAAGGAAGGCTTCAAGACCACGCGCGACGAGCACGGCTCCCGCGGCTTCTTCCACGGCACCGGCCACGGCCTCGGCCTCGAAGTCCACGAGTACCCGCGAGTCTCCGCCGTCGACAACGTCCTCCGGCGCGGCCACGTCGTCACGGTCGAACCCGGCCTCTATTATCCGGGCCTCGGCGGCTGCCGTATCGAGGATGTGGTTGTTGTGACCGCCAACGGCAACGAGCTGCTCTCGAAGCACCCGTACCGCTGGGAGTTCGCGTAGGGCGGCGGAACGCCGTTCTCGCGAACGGCACCACCCGCTTGCGGTCCCTGGCGGTGGAGCCGCTCGCGAGAGCAGCTCTTCGGCGTTCGCTGCTGCATCCACCCGATTCCGCAATCCGCGTTCTGCCATTCGCTCTCCCCATGCCCGAGCTCGCCGAGGTTGAGTTCTTCCGCCGGCAATGGAACCCCGGGCTCGGGCAACGCGTCCTCGCGGTCGCAACCCATTCCCACGCCCGCGTCTTCCGCGGCGCCACGCCGGCCGCGATCGCCCGCGCGTTGCGCGGCGCGACGCTCCTGGGCTCCGCCGCCGCGGCGAAACACCTGCTCTTCCGCTTCAGCGGCGAAGTCTGGCTCGGGCTGCACCTCGGCATGAGCGGCGAACTCGCCGCGCGGCCCGCCGGGTACCGCCCCGGCAAGCACGACCACCTGGTCTTGCGCACCGCTGAGCACGCCCTCGTCTTCACCGATCCGCGGATGTTCGGCCGCGCCGAACTCCACCGCGGCGCCGAGCCGCCATCGTGGTGGACAGCGCTTCCGCCGCCCCTCCTTTCGCCCCAGTTCACCGCGACGGTTGTGGCCGAGTTCCTCCAGCGCCGCGCCCGGGCCCCGTTGAAGGCCGTGCTGCTGATGCAGGAACGCTTCCCGGGCGTGGGGAACTGGATGGCCGACGAGATCCTCTGGCGCGCCGCCCTCCACCCGCGCCGTCCGGCGGGCTCGCTCACGCCCGCCGAGGTCCGCAGGCTCTGGCGCGAGTGCCGCCGGGTCGCCCGGCTCGCGCTCGACACCATCGCCGGCCGCACCGAGGCCGACACGCCGCCGTCACTCAATATCCGGATTCCGGACACGTGGCTCTTCAACCATCGCTGGCGCGATGGCGGTCGTTGTCCCCACACCGGCTGCGCCCTCGTGCGCGAGGAGATCGCCGGCCGCACCACCTGCTGGTCCCCGGCGAGGCAACCGTTGCGGTGACCGGGCCGCGGGCGGCTACTCCGCCCCGATCAGCTCCGCCACCACCGCGTGCAGGCCCAGCACCGTCGCCGCCAGCCGCTCATAGTCGAGGGTGTCCGGCCGATCGGTCGGCCGGTGGTAATGCGGGTTCCGGAACAACGCCGTGTCGGTGACCATCACCGCCGGATAACCGGCCTGCCAGAACGACCAGTGGTCGGAGAAGCCGACACCCGGCCACCGCCCCGGCAGCGCCGCTGCCTCGACCGGGATTCGTTCCGCCGCGCGCAACCGTCTCGCCACTTGCGCCACTAGCCGCCGCGACTCCCGGTTCCCGACCACCGCCACGAAGTTTCCCCGCGACGGATAGAAGAGACTCAGCGGAAACGGGTAACGCTGGGACTTCCGTTCGTCCGCGAAAAAGCCCAACGACTCCAGACTGAGCATCGCCACCACCCGCTCGCCACGCGCCTGGCACTCCCACGCATGTACGAGACTGCCCATCTGCCCGGTGTGGAAGTACGGCGGCTCCTCGTTGGTGAACGCCACGAACCGCACCGTTCGCTCCGGCGCGACCGCGCCGAAGCGGCGCACCAACGCCAGCAAGGCCGCCACGCCGCTCGCGTTGTCGTCGGCCCCGGGCGTGTTCAGCACCGTGTCGTAGTGGGCGCCGACGATCACAACCTCCTCCGGCCGCGTGGACCCAGTCCGTTCGACCACGAGATTCCAACACGCGCCGGCAGGCACGTCACAGCGCTGGCGCGTGACCGTCCACCCGGCCGCGCCGAACTGCCCCTCGATCCACTCGGCCGCCCGATTCAGGGCGCCGCCGTAGCCCGCTCTCCTGGGCCCGATCTCGTCGGCCAGCATGTTCACATCGGCGCGCAACGCCATCGCGAGCGCAGCCGTCTCCGCGGCGCCCGCTTCCCCGTGCTCCGAATGTACCACCGGGGCCGCAGCGGCTGCAGCACCGCAACCGACAAGAACCATCAGAGTGGTGGCGGCGAGCAGCGACCGCCGGAGAATGTGCATGCCGCATCGTGGCCGCTCGCCCGCCCCGCCGCCAACCCGGATTTCCCACTTCCGCCCCTGCCCTTCCGCCTTCAGCCTGCCCGCGACACTCCGTAATCCGAACTCCGCAACCGCTCCATGGCCGGCAAACAACGTCTCGATGAAATCCTCGTCGCCCGCGGGCTCGCCGCGTCGCGGGCGCAGGCGCAGGCGCTCATCCGTGCGGGCAAGGTCCGCCACGGCACCGAGCGCCTCGACAAACCCGGCAAGGACTACCCGCTCGACCTCGCCCTCGAAATCGAGCAGCCCCCGCGTTTCGTGAGCCGCGGCGGCGAGAAGCTCGCCGGCGCCCTCGACCATTTCCAGCTCTCGCTCACCGGCGCGCATGTGCTCGACATCGGGGCCTCCACCGGCGGTTTCACCGACTGCGCCCTGCAGGCCGGCGCCGCGGACGTCGTGTGCGTCGATGTCGGCCGCGCCCAGCTCCACGGCAAGCTCCGCGCCGATCCGCGCGTGACCAATCTCGAGCAGATCAACGCCCGCGAACTCCGCGCCGAACAGCTCCCGCGCGCCGATTTCGATGCGATCGTGATCGACGTATCCTTCATCTCACTGCGCTCGATCCTGCCCCCCGCGTGGCCGTTGCTGCGCGCCGGCGGCGTGCTCGTCGCCCTCGTGAAGCCGCAGTTCGAGGCCGGCAAGGCCGAGGCCGACAAGGGCCACGGCGTCATCCGCGACGCGACCGTGCATGCCCGCGTCGTCGCCGAGATCACCACCTGCGCCGCCGGACTGCCGGCCGCGACCGTCCTCGGCACGATCGACTCCCCGCTCACCGGCGCCGACGGCAACCGCGAGTTCCTCCTCGCCCTCCGCAAGGCCTGAGCCCACCCGCGCCCCCGCCACCCCGCGCGCACCGGCACTCGTCCCTCCGGCACTCGCCGCGCGGGCACTCGCCGCGTGGGCACCCGCCCCACGCGTACCCTCCGGGCGCGCACCCGCCACCCGCAACTTCGTGTCCCGATCGCATCGGGAATCTGCGTCCTCGCCCAACCCCGCATCTGCCCGTTTCCGCCGCTGGAACCCCGCGGGGGCCCGCCCCAGATGACGCAACACCGTGTTACGGCCGTAACACGGTTTTGCGTCTTTGCCGCCGCGGCGCCTTTGCGCGCCGATCCGCGGAGAACCGCGCGCCCCTGCGCGCTCGCCATGCACCGCGCAGCGGCTACGCTCCGGTCTCCGCATGCCCCAGATCCGCAACCTCGCCTTCGTCGTCAACCGCAGCAAGAACGGCGCCCACGATCTCGCCAACGAGCTGATGGCCCTCGCCCGTGCGGCCCAGGTGCAGACGAGACTCTTCGCCGAGCCGCCGCTCGAGCCGCGCGCGCTCGCGGGGTTCGATGCGTGCTGCGTCGTCGGCGGCGACGGCACGCTGCTCAGCGTCGCCCGCGAGGCCGCCTTGTCGGGCGTGCCGGTGATCGGCGTCAACCGCGGCACGTTGGGCTTCCTCACCACGTTCTCGGCCGAGGAGGCGCTCGCGCAGTTCCCCGCCCTGCTCGCCGGCGACTACCGCCTGGCCGAGCGCAGTCTGCTCTCGTGCCGCACCAGCCCCGACCATGAGGACTTCGCCCTCAACGACGTCGTCATCAAGGACGAGATCAACTCCAAGCTCGTCCGCCTCGGCGTGTATGCCGACGGCGAGTTCGTGACCGACTACCATGGCGACGGCCTGCTTCTCTCCACGCCCACCGGCTCGACCGCCTACAACCTCTCGGCCGGCGGCCCGATCATCCACCCCGACGCCAACGCGATCGCCCTCACCCCGATCTGCCCGCACACGCTCAGCAACCGCAGCGTCATCCTCCGCGGGGGCGTGAGGCTCCGCATCGAGAGCCGGATGGAGGACTCGCAGCTGCTCGTCGCGATCGACGGCCAGCGCAATCTCTTCACCTGCGCGGGCCGCGCGATCGAGATCGCCGTGGCCGACCTGCGCCTCTCCCTGGTTCAGAAACCCGGATACGAACATTTCGAGGTCCTCCGCTCGAAGCTCGGCTGGAGCGGCGCCGCCACCGGCCAGACCGGGCGGCGCTGAAACCGGACACGGATGCCTGCGACCACCGCGGGCCCGCCAAGGTCCGCCAGCGGAGCAGGAACGCAGCGCTCCCCCATACCCCATCCACGCCAGCGGCAGCCCGCGCCAGCCACGCACCAAAGCGGCGACACGGCGGCCCGGCGCTCCGATCGGCTCCGACTGGTCATTCGATCCGCCTCGCGCGATGTTCCGTTGTAGAGTCCCGAGCCCATGACCGCTGTCCGCACCGAACCCGTTTCCTGGCGCCGCTGGGGCGACGATGTCGAGCCCGAGTCGATCGCGCAGCTCGAGCGCGCCTGCCGCTTGCCGATAGCCGTGCAGGGCGCACTCATGCCCGACGCGCACGTGGGCTACGGGCTGCCGATCGGCGGCGTGCTCGCGACTGCAGGCGCAGTCGTGCCCTACGCGGTGGGCGTCGACATCGCCTGCCGCATGAAGCTCACCGTGCTCGATCTGCCGGTCGATTGGCTGCGGCGCCACACCCAGGATCTCTCACGTGCGATCGAGGCGGAGACGCGGTTCGGCGTGGGCGCAACCTTCGAGAAACGCCGCCGCGAGCACCCGGTCATGGATGAGGACTGGACCGTGAGCGCGGTCACACGTTCCCACCGCGACAAGGCCTGGGCGCAGCTCGGCACGAGCGGCAGCGGCAACCACTTCGTCGAGTTTGGCCGGCTCACGATCACCGACGGCGCCGCCGGCCTGGCCCCCGGCGAGTACCTCGCGCTGCTCAGCCACAGCGGCAGCCGCGGCACCGGCGCCGCCGTATGCGACCATTACTCACGCCTGGCCGAGCGCCGGTGCGACCTGCCGCGCGAGTTCGGCCGACTCGCCTGGCTCGACCTCTCGTCCGCCGAGGGGGCCGAGTACTGGGCGGCGATGGAGCTCATGGGCCGGTACGCCTCCGCCAACCACGCGCTGATCCATCACCACATCGCGCGTCATCTGAAGGCCGACGTGCTGCTCTCGATCGAGAACCACCACAACTTCGCCTGGCGCGAGCGCCACCACGGGCGGGAGGTCGTCGTGCATCGCAAGGGCGCCACGCCCGCCGGCGCGGGCGTGCTCGGCGTGATCCCGGGCTCGATGGCATCGCCGGCCTTTGTCGTGCGCGGGCTGGGCAATCCGGCCTCGCTCGACTCCGCCGCACACGGGGCCGGCCGCGTGATGAGCCGCAAACGGGCACACGAGACGTTCACCTGGAAACAAGTCCGCCCGTTGCTCGAGGAGCAGGGGGTGACATTGCTCTCCGCCGGCATCGACGAGGTGCCCGGCGTGTACAAGGACATCACGCGGGTGATGGCCGCGCAGGCGGATCTCGTCGAACCGCTCGCGCGTTTCGATCCCTCCATCGTGAAGATGGCCGGCCCCGGCGAGCGCCCCGAGGACTGAACCCACCACCCGGCCCGCGGCCGGCGCCCGGTCACTGCGCGAGCAGCGCCTGCGTCGCCGGCTCGGCGAGGTTCTGCTTCGTCACGACGAAGAACTCTGTCGTGATCGTCTTCGGCACCGGTTCGCCACGGCACAACGCGATCGCCGCCCGCACCGCATCATGGCCCATCTTCCCCGGCAGTTGGGCGATCCAGCCCTGCAACGCATTCTGCTCGATCGCGGTCGCGACCTCGGGGGTGAGATTGAACCCGAAACCCACGACCGCCACCTCCCCTTCGCGCTTCCGCTCCCGGATCACGTCGATCAACGCCAGCGTCGCGGGCGTGCTCGAAGCGAGCAGCGCCTTCGTCTCCGGATGATGGTCGAGAAACGCCGCCGCGCGCTCCTTCTCGGCCCCTTTCTCGAAACCCACATACACGCTGCCGCAGAGCGAAAAGTCCTTCCGCAGCTCACGCAGCCGCTCGAACGCGCCGAGCTCGCGCTGCACCGTCGCGCCGCTGGTCTGGCTGTGCTTGAGGAAGCCGACCGGGTCCGTCGGTCCGATCAACGACGACAAGAGTTCGCCCGCGGCCTGGCCCGAGCGCCGCTGGTCCGTGCCGACAAAGACATACGGCTGCTCGCCCTCGAGCCGCGTGTCGAAGAGCACCACCTTGATGCCCTTCGCCGCCGCGGCCGCCAACGGCGCCCCCAACGAGTCCTTGCTGCCCGGAGCGACCACGATCGCGTCGACGCCCTGCGCCACCAGCGACTCCAACAATTGGATCTGCACGGCGACATCGCTCTCGTTGAGCGGGGCCTTGAGGATCACCTCCGCGCCGGTCTCGGCGCCCGCCTTGAGGGCGCCCTGCTCGGCCGCGGCCCAGAAGGGCGACCGCGCCTTGGTGAGGAATCCGATCTTGAGCGCGGCCGAGGCGGCCGGCGCGAAAACACACAAGACGGCGGCGGCGAGCACCACCCAGCGCGAGGGGAGAGAGAGCATGGGAGTGGTTCCCCTATCGGTCCGCGGGCACCCAAGTTGAGCCGCGCCATGCGTCCGCCCGCGGGGCGCCTCTCCTCTCCACGGGCCGGCCTGTCTGGCCGGGCGTCGCGCGGTGGCGCAGAACGCCCGGCCCCCTGACAACGCTACCGCAAGATCACTTCAGCTTGAGCGGGGCCTCGAGCGGGGTGCGGTCCGAGGCACCGCCCACCAGCACGTGGAATGTGCCGGGTTCGGCCTTCCAGCCACGCGTGGCGGCATCCCAGAACGCGAAGTCCTGCGGACGCAGCCGCAGCCGCACGACGCGGCGCTCGCCCGGGGCGAGTTCAAGCCGCGCGAACCCCTTTAGCTCCTTTACGGGCCGCGGCACGCTCGCCTCGACGTCGCGCACGTAGAGCTGCGCCACCTCGGCCCCGGCGACCGTCCCGGTGTTTGTGACGGCGAACTCGACCGTCACGCGTTCGCCGGCCTCGGCCTCCGCAGGCGACACATTGATGTCTGAATACACAAAGGTCGTGTACGAGAGCCCGTGGCCGAACGCGAAGAGCGGCGCGACCCGTTTCGCCTCGTACCAGCGGTAGCCGACGAACACGCCCTCCGCGTACTCCACCGCGCGGATCGGCTGCGCCATGTCGTTGTCCGGTTCCCAGCCGTGGTAAAGCTGGTCGTCGGCGTGCAGGTAGCCGCAGCCCGGCGAGTCCGCGAAGCGCCGCTCGATCGTGATCGGCAGCTTGCCCGAGGGGTTCACCGCGCCGCAAAGGATCTCCGCGAGCGCGGTGTTCCCGGCCTGCCCCGGGTACCACGCGTGCACGAT
This sequence comes from Verrucomicrobiota bacterium, assembly GCA_023443985.1. Classification (GTDB taxonomy): domain Bacteria; phylum Verrucomicrobiota; class Verrucomicrobiia; order Opitutales; family Opitutaceae; genus CAJCBL01. The sequence goes on from JAEZSJ010000035.1 coordinate 24,545, forward strand.
CGCCGCCGCGCGGTCGCTCCAGCCGGTCATGTCGAAGCCGCCGCCGGAGTTGATCAGCACGACCGTACGCGGGTTCAACTCCACGCAACGGCGCACGCGCTGCTCCTCCGCCGCGGGCAGCGCAAACGGCCGGTCCCAACCCTCGCTGTCGAGCGTGCCGGTGCTGAGCAGGACGACCGCGGCGCTCTTGAGCTGCTCGTCGGTCGGCTCTTTCACGTGGTCGATCCGCTCGCCGTAGGTCGCGCGCAGCGCCTCGAGCAACGTCACGTTGTCGTAGCCCTCCACCTCGGCGGAGCCGCCGCCGCGCGGGACCTTCTCGCAGAACAGACCGGTGAGCAGGATCCGCCCGGCGCCGTTTTGCGCGAGCGGCAGCACCCCGGCAGCGTTCTTCAGCAGCACGATCGACTCGCGCGCGGTCTGCAGCGCGACCTGTTCGTGCTCGGGATACTTCGAGAGGAAAAAGTCGTCGCGCACCGGCCGGTCGAACAATCCCATCGCGATCTCCGTGCGGAGGATGCTGCGCGCCATGCGGTCGATCTGCGCGGCGGTCACCTTGCCCGCCTGCAGCAGGCGGTCGGCATCGGCCTTCAGATACTTCTCGCCGGGCATCTCCAGATCCTGGCCCGACTTGATGATCTTCTCGGCGTCCCACACGGACCACCAATCCGTCATGACCAGCCAGCGGAAACCGAGGTCGCGCCGCAGGAGCTCGGTGATCACCGTCTCGCTCTGGCCGGCCCACTCGCCGTTCACCTGGTTGTAGGAGGTCATCACCGCCATCGCGCCGGCATCGATGCCGGCCTTGAACGCCGGCAGGTAGATCTCGTGCGCGGTGCGCTCGTCGAGGATCGAGTTCGAGGTGCGGCGATGGTGGTCGGTGTTGTTCGCGTAGAAATGCTTGAGCGTCGGGATCGTGCCGGTGTCCAGCACGCCGGTCACGTAGCGCTCGACCATCTTCGCCGCGAGAAACGGATCCTCGCCGAAATACTCGAAGTTCCGCCCACACTGCGCCTGCCGGTAGATGTTCATGCCCGGCCCGAGCAGCACCGCGATGCCTCCCGCGCGACACTCCTCGCCGATGCTGCGGGCGTAGCGGTACGCGAGATTCGGGTCCCAAGTCGCCGCGAGTCCGATCGTGGCGGGGAACGCGACGGACTTCTCGAGCGCATTGCTCAGGTTGCGCCGGATGTTCACCCCCTGCGTGGCGTCGGAAAGGTAGAGCTCCGGGATGCCGAGCCGGGGAAATCCTTTGATGAAAAAGCTGTTGTGGCCGGTGATGAGCTCGAGCCGCTCCGCGGACGTCATCTGCGCGAGGATCTCGCCGGCGCGGCGGTCGGCCTCCTCGTAGCTCACGGGGGTCTTGAACGACGGTTCGGCGAGCGCGGTGGTGATCATGGTGGCAACCAGTGCGGAGGCGCGAAGGACGCGCGAGCGGAACACTGTGGACGAACGAAGGGGCTTCATGCGGGCGAGGCCCCACCGGAGCGCAACCAGTCGCTCCGCGCAACGCGCCGCCGGCTCCTCGCGCGCACGTCGTCGGCGCGATGACGCATCAAACCGACCCCGGCTGACGACCCGCACAAGCGACGACGCCGACAGCGGGGCCGCCGTCGCGAGGCAGTTCGGCCTCGCCCATCGGCTGCGCTACCCGCGCCGAGTGCGCCCCCGCGCGCGCGGCCTCAGCGCTGGGCGCGCACGGCGATCACGACGATGTGCATCGGCCGCTTCGTCGCCCAGTCGCCCTGCACGTGCCACTGTGCGACCTTTGTCGCATCGAAGCCCCGCACCTTGCCGCCATATTCGCCGGTCGCGGCATGCAAGCCGGCGAGCGGCACCCGAAACCACACCGGCTGCCCCGGCACGATCTGATCGATACGGATGCGCGCGGTCGCCAAGGTGCCGTCCGCGTCGCTGAGCCCCAGCGTCGCCTCGGGCGTCTCGTTGTTGTGCCCGACCGCCAGCGCGACATCGACCCAGTTCATCCCGCTCAGATCCGCGGGCGAGGCGATGTTGCCACAGAAGCCGCCGTCCCCCTGCGCGCCCTTCGAGCCGACCACGACGGCGCCCTCGGCGGAGCGATTGATCCGGTCCAACCACGAACCATAGGCGTAGGCGGGGGTCGCTTCGCCGCGGAGATCGGCCAGCATCACGCCGCTCGGTGCGGTCTGCTGCGGCGCGGGAGCACTTGTCATTGGATTTTCGGCACGGGCCGCCGGGGCGGCAAGCAGCGCGATCAGGAAGAACAAAGAGATGGGGAAACGCGTCATGGCAGCAGGGGTTGGTTGTGGGGAGGACCGCCGGCGGGGGGAAGACGCCGGCGACGGGAAGAGCGAACCGCCCGCCCGCCACCGCCGCAAGCGCCGATCCGTGGACCGCGGCCGGCGGGAAACACCGGCGCCCCTCGGTCCCGGATTTTCCGCAATTCCCAAAACGCCGCGGCCATGAAACAGTCGCCACCGTCATGCCGGACTCCCCTCTCCAGATCGCCATCGTCGGTGGCGGCGCCGCGGGCTTCTTCGCCGCCATCACGTGCGCCGAAGCGCTCGGCGCACGCGGGCGGGTGACGATCTTCGAGGCGTCGCCCAGGCCGCTCGCGAAGGTCCGCATCTCCGGCGGCGGACGCTGCAACGTGACGAACGCCCGGACCGATCCGCGCGAACTCGTCGCGCATTACCCGCGCGGCGGCCGCGAACTGCTCGGGCCGTTCCACCGTTTCGGCCCCCGCGAGACGATCGCCTGGTACGAGGCGCGCGGAGTGCCGCTCGTCACGCAGCCGGACCTGTGCCTCTTCCCCGCGAGCGACGACTCGGCGACGGTCATCGACTGCCTGCTCGGCGCCGCGCGCGCGGCCGGGGTGACCTTGCGCCTCGGCTGTGCCGTGAAACACCTAGCAGCCGCCGGCGCCCGCTTCGCGCTCACGCTCGGCGGCGGCGAGACGTTCGCCGCCGACCGCGTGCTGCTCGCGACCGGCGGGGCGAAGGGCCTCGACCTCGCTGCCGCGCTCGGCCACCACATCGAACCGCCGGTGCCCTCGCTCTTCACCTTCCGTGTTGCCGATGCGCGCTGCACCGCGCTCGCCGGCATCGTGCTGGAGGAGGCGGTCGCCTCCGTGCCCGGTACTCGGTTACAGGGCAGCGGGCCCCTGCTCTTCACGCACGAGGGCCTCAGCGGGCCGGCCATCCTGCGGCTCTCGGCCTGGGGTGCGCGCGAACTCGCGACGCGCGAGTACCGGTTCCCGGTCGCGCTCAACTTCGTGCCGCCGCTCACCACCGCCGCCGCCGCGGAGAGACTGGCCGCGCTGCGCACCACGCACGGGCGCAAGCAACTGCACACCTGGAGTCCGCTCGGCCTCCCGCAACGCCTCTGGGAGCAGCTCGTCGCCGCCAGCGGCGCCCGCGGCGGCGTCACCTGGGCCGAGGTGCCCGCCTCGGTCGTGCAGGCGCTCGCACGGCTCGCCACGGCGAACGAGTTTCCCGTCTCCGGGAAGGCCGTGAACCGCGAGGAGTTCGTCACCTGCGGCGGCGTGAGCCTGCGGGAGGTGGATTTCCGCACGATGGAGAGCCGCGTGTGCCCGGGGCTGTTCTTCGCCGGCGAGGTGCTCGACATCGATGGCCTGACCGGCGGGTTCAACTTCCAGGCGGCGTGGACGACCGGGTGGCATGCCGGCACCGCGATGGCGGCAGCCGACCGGCCCTGATCGCCGGCCTCGCGCCGACCGGCGACGAAAGGGAGGCTCCGGGCGCCCGCGCTCCACACCGCCGGGTGTTCCCGGCTTTGCGGTCGTCCGCGGCGGTCATATCGTGGGGCATGCACGACACCCCCGCCCCACAGCCCGTCGCCGCACCGGTCGTCGTCCCGGCCCTGGCCAACCTCCGCAACCTCCTGGGAGAGGGCCCGATCTGGCACGGGCGCGCCGGCCGTCTCTATTGGGTGGATATAACCGGCCACACGGTCCACGCCTACGAGCCCGCGACCGGCCGCACCCTCGCGGCGCTGGTCGGCGAGCCGGTCGGGATGATCGTGCCGACCCGCCGTCACGAGGTGCTGGTGGCCCTGCAACGGCGCTTCGCCTTCCTTGATCTGCGCCACGCGCGGATCACCCCGTTCCCCGTGGAACCGCTGCTGCCCGCGCATCACCGTTTCAACGACGGAAAATGCGACTCCGCGGGCCGTCTCTGGGTCGGCTCGATGGACGAGGGCGGCGCGCCCGGCGAGGGCGTGCTCTGGCGGCTCGGCACGGACCTGCAGGCCCGGCCCTGGCGGCAGGGTCTTGCGATCCCGAACGGGATCGCTTGGAGCCTCGACGGCCGCGTCCTCTACCACGCCGATTCGCCCACGGGCCGCGTGGAGGCGTTCGACTTCGACCCGGTGGACGGGGCGCTCACCGCGCAGCGCACGCTCCGCGAGTTCGCGCCGGGTGGCGGGGTGCCCGACGGCATGACGATCGACGCCGCGGGGCACCTCTGGATCGCGTTGTGGGGCGGCGGAAAAGTCGTGTGCATCGACTCCGCCGACGGGCACACGCGGGCGGAGGTGGTGTTGCCCGTCTCCAATCCGACTGCGTGCGCCTTCGGCGGCCCCTCGCTCGACACGCTCTTCGTCACCTCGGCGCGGATCGGGCTCACCGCCGCGGAACTGGTCGCGCAGCCGCTGGCGGGCGCGGTGTTCGAGCTGCGGCCCGGCGTGGCCGGCCGGCCGGCGCACGAGTTCGGCGGCTGAGCCGGCGGACCGTCAGGTCCACTGCGACTCGCGCGGCCCGCC
>JAEZSJ010000059.1 GCA_023443985.1 Verrucomicrobiota bacterium
GGTGGGGTGCCTGGGGCGGGACAGCAGTCCCGCCCCGGCGACGCGGGGGGACCGGCGGCGACGGCCGCCGGGGGCCGGCAAGGCCCCTCTGCCTGGCTGCGGTTCGGGTGGGATGCCTGCGGCGCGCCGGACGCGACGCGGGACGGGACAAGGGACGCGACGGCGACATGGAGCGGAAAGGACGTCGGACGAGACGATGGACGGGGGCCGAGAATCGCCCCCGCCTTCGCTCGCCGTCGCCCTGGAGCGCAATGCAGCCGCAGCGCCCTTGCCCGCCAGCGCAGCGCCAAGCGCCGCCCCCGGAGCGAACGCCGGGGGCGGAGGCGGCGGATGGAGCGGAAGCGGAGACCGAAGGAGCCGGCGAACGGCAGCGGTGGGTTGCCCGGTCCGCAGGATGGACCGGCCGAGGCCGCGCGGTCGGGGAGGCGCAAGGCCTGGCGCAGCGCCGCACCGATCCCGACACGTCTCCGGGGGTCCCCGCAGGGGTGCCGGAGTCGTGGAAGGGAAGCGCGGCGGAGGTCGGGACAAGGGCAAGCGGCCGCAACGTGCGACGGTGACGAAGGGCGCAGCGTGCGAAAGTAGCCGCCTCCGCCAACAAGTGAGCGCAGGGTCGGCACGAAAGGCGCGGGATCTTCCCGCGCCTGGCTGGATCTGTCCGGCCCCACACGGGGAGGAGTGCCGGGGAGGGGAGTCCCCGCCCGGGCCCGGCGGCCGCGCCGGTCCTACTCGAGGAAAAGGCCAAGCTGGAAGCCTGGCCGCTCCTCCGGGCGGGTGAAGCGCGCGACGTCGGACAACCGCAGCAAGTGCAGGTTGGGCCGAAACGACGGGCAAGCGGCCTCCCGGTGACGGCAGACAAAACCCGATCCCGCGCGCCACTCGATGAGCCAACCGGCGCGGCATTTCTCCGGGCCGTAGCCGCTGAGAACGTCGCGGCGCAGTTGGTACACCTTGCCGGCGAGCGCGGAGCCGTGGCGATGCCAGAAGGCGGAGCGCGCCCGGCTCTCGTCGGTCCCTCCGAAGATTTCGGCGCTGTTCGTCGTCGGCTTCATGCGGTGAAGGTGGCAAGGACGGTTCGGACGCTGGTCCCCTCCGCGCGGAAGGTCTCGGGCGGGAGCTCTTCCCATGTGTCGGCGAGCTCGCGCAAGGCGGCGGTGCGCTGGGGCGTGTCCAGGCAAAGGGCCGCGCATCGGCCGCCGGGCCGCAGGAACTTCAGCGCGTGGAGAATGTGGCGCACGTCGGCGCGCATGTGGAAGGGCGGATTCATCACGACGGCGTCGAAGGTGCCGAGCTCCGCCGGCAACACGTCGAGAAAGTCCCGCTGTTTGATCGTCACGCCGGCGCGCTCCTGGCGGAAGAGTTCGCCGGTGCAGGCCGGCGACACGTCGACGGCGACAACCTCGGACGGGCAGAAGGGCGCGAGAGCGTCGAGCAAGCGCCCAAGCCCGGCGGAGGGCTCCAGGACGCGCGCGCCGTCCGGCAGTTCAAGCGCCGCGACAAGGCGCGCGGCAAGAGCCGGCGGCGTCTGGAAGAGCTGGAACGAAGAAACGGCCCGCGGTGCGGTGCCGTTCTCGTGCCGGTTCGCCATGCGCTCGAAGCGCGGCCGCAACGCGGCCACAAGCGCGGCGTGGTCGTTGTTTTCCTCGTCGAGTCGGTGCAGCCTGGCGAACGTCTCGGGGTTCATCATGCGCGCCTCCGAAGGGTCAGGACAGGGCGAGCGAGAGCGGTTCGGCGGTCTCCTCGGCCTGAGCGATCGGAGCCGGGGCAAGGGCCGCCCAAACGGCGGCCGGGAGCGCCTTTTGCGGCTTGTCGGTGAGGATCAACACGCGGCAAGCGTCGCCTCCGGCAACGCGGATCTTGCAAACCGGCGCGCCGATGCGCTTGCGGCGCTCGTCCCGCTCGCGGGAGTAGAGGCCGAAATCGCGGTCGGCCAACTCGGCGTTGGCGTGAAGGTCTCGGGTCTCGGCCCGTGCGTAAGCGCCTTTGCTGTTGGCAGAATAGACGGCCTGGGAAACGCGCTCGATGGCGCACGGCTCGAAGGTGTAAAACTTCGCGTTGGTGCCGTGGCGGAGGTCGAAGGCGGCGCGGCGGCGCTCGTTCAGGATCGCAACCAAACGCTCGGCGTCGGCGTCGGTCGGGTTGAGGAGCGGGCAAGGGTCTTTCTTGGGGGCCGCGGCTTTCGCGGCCTGCCGCTCGGCTTGGAATGCGGCCAACTCCTCCGCGGTCGGTGCGCGGTAGGCGTCCGGGCTCATGCGTTCAACCTCGATCTGGTGGGAGAGGATACGGGCAACGCCGTCGGGGAACGGGTTGCCCCAGTGATTGACGAACGAGGGCGCATTGTCGCGAACGAGGACGGAGACAACGCGGCCGGTGGCGGGGCTCTTGTTCACCTTCAAAATCTGGCGTTCCTGGCTGGTGAGGTGCCGGCCTCCGCGAATCCAACCGCCCGGAATCATCTCGACGAAGGCGGCGCGGCCGCCCTGCGCCTCCAACATCTGGTTTTCGTAGGCTAGGCGAAGCGCGTAGTGGTTCGCCCAATCGGCAAGCCGGGTGGTCTGAAACTCGGGGCTGTCGGGGTCGGTGTGCTGGGAGAGATAGAGCGCGGCGGCCTGCGCTCCGGTGATGGGGTGAAGGTTCGCGACGAGGTGAGAATAAAGCGAAGACCGCTCGCCGGTGACGGGGTGCGGGTACTCCACCCAACCAGGAACGGACCCGGCAAAACGGGTGGCGCGCTCGGTCTGCGCGGCCGCGTCGGTCATGGCGGCAATGTCGGACCAAACGCGGAACCGCTTGCGCAGGTCCTCGATTGTGGCGGCCGTCTTGCGTTGCTCGGCCTCGATCTCCTTGATTCGGCCCATGCGGACGGCAGGGGTGGAGACGTGGAGCGCGTGGGCGATCACGCCGGCGGTGCGGTGTGTCCAGTATTCGGCCTTGCTCCAAGCGTCGCACGCGCGGGCCGCAAGGCGGTCGTGGCGTGCTGCTGCGCGCTCGGCGCGGGCTTGGCTCTGGAAACCGTGGGCGCTCGGGCCTTCGTCGTAGCGGTCGGCGTGGCCGGTGGCCTCGTTGGTGCGCTTCTCGCGGTAGATCGCGAAACGCTCGGCGCGATCTGCGGCGCGCTCGGCCGGTCCCATGTCCTCGTCCTCGATCACGCCGGCGTAAGCAAGGGCGGTGTCGCGGCGTTCCGGTGTCCAGACCGCGGCGAAGTCGCCGCCGCCGGCCTCGCGCTGCTTGTGCAAGGTCGTCCAACCCTCGGCGCGGAGCTTCAGGAACTCGTCACGCGGGACGCGGCCGACGTAGAGCCGCAATTTGTTATCCTCGGGGCAGTAGGTCGCGGAA
>JAEZSJ010000091.1 GCA_023443985.1 Verrucomicrobiota bacterium
CCGCAAAAGAAAGCGGCCCTCTCTCCGGAGAGGGCCGCGGTGCTTGTCTTGCTTGTAGCTTGGGGTCGGAAAATCCGGTCGCGCTCAGCGGCCGAGCATGCCGCCGAAGCCCTTCTTCTTCTTCTTCGCCGGCTTCTCGTCCGCAGCGGGCGCCGCGCTGGAGTCGCCGCCGGAGGAGCTGTCGGAGCTGGAGGCGGAAGCCTCGCCCGGCTTGCTGTAGCCGGCCGGGACTTCAAAGAGCGCCGCATCGGGGGAGCCGGCCTTGAAGTTCTTCCAGGTCGTGGTGTTGCCGCCGGCAACCATGCGGACCGGGAGGTTGTCGCTGCTGAGGAACCAGTTCGTCGAATCGCCGCCGACGGTGACCTTGTACTCGGTGCAGGCCACGCCGTTCACGGTCGAGGAGCCGATCTTCTCAACCTTCGGCTCGGGGCCGGCCGGAGCCGCAGCGGCCGCCGGGGCCTCCGGCAACGGATTTTCCATCACCATCTTCTGCGCGTGCATGAGCGAATACGTCAGCTTCTTGTCCTTGCGGATGATGGTGCTCATGTCCATGCCGCCGGCGTTCACGTCCATGCGCTGCTTGTCGCCGTCGACAAACATCTTCGTGGCGGTGGTCATCCCGCCGGCCTGGACTTCCATCTCAACGGAGTACGCCTTCGGCCAGTCGGCCATCGGCAGTTTGTCGGCAAAAGTGGCGGTCGTGGCCGCGGCCGTGAGGCCGAAGCAGAGGAGGAACTTCAACGATTTCATTCTCGGATTCGTGTTATGGTGTTTCTGCGATGGCGGCCGAGGAATGGTTCCCTTGCGTAGCCGCGTCGGCGCCCGTTGTCGGTGACGCAGGCGGACGCGCCAATCCGATTTTCAGCTACGGGACCGCACGGCCCGTCAACGGGCCGTGAAACTGACGAACGGTCGCCGCGTCCGGCACCGCGCCGCCGTGTTGCGGCGAAAGGAGGTGGCTCCTCGGTGGCAAACGCCGAGCCGGAGCGGATGCGCGCGGGCGGTTCCTCGGCCCAACCGCCGCTCCGCAGGCCCGTCCTTCAGCCCTCGGCGCGCCGCGCTCGACCGCATCCTCACTCCTCAGCGGCCGTGGCTGGCGGCCACCCGGTGCGCCTTCGTCGTCAGTTCCCCTTCGCACTCCATCGAGCCGCGCCGCAGGTCGCGACAGATCTGCGGGCGTTTCTCGTAGATCGAGCAGAAGAACACCGGCGGCCGGCCGCGCGGGTTCGAGATCTGGAGCGCCGCGCAATGCCCGTCCTCCATGCGCATGTACGCCCGCTGGCCGACAAACCGCGCCAGCCGCTCGGCGTCGCCCCCGAGCCGCGTCCAGTCCGCACCGCTCACCCGGATGTAGGTGGCGGATTTCGAGAAGCAGCACACGCCGCAGTTCAGACATTCGGCCGGGACGTCCATTGATCGGCAGGTTTCGCCAGCCAGCACGCCGGGCCGGAGCGCGCAGGACGAGCCGAAAGATGCGCCTTCGCCCGGGCCGGTGGCGCCGACCGCGGAGCCACGACTTGCCGCCCGGCCACCATCCACCCACCGTGCCCCCCGTGGACCGCTACCAATCCGCCCGCACCCTCATCGACAACGCCCACGCCGCCGATCCTAGGCGCGCCGCCGACGGCCGCCCCGCCGAACTCGTCTACGCCGATCACATGGAAGCCTGGGTCGCCCGCCTCCAGCCCGACCCGGCGCCCCTGCTGCGCCTCGCCGCGCGCTGCCAGCATCTCGAGCGCTGGTCGGTCCCGCGCGACAGCTTCCCGCTCGACAAACCCGGTTACCACGCGTGGCGGAAGTCGCTCTACGTGAAACAGGCCGCCCGCGCCCGCGAACTGCTTTTGCTCGCCGGGGTCGCCGCCGCGGAAGCGGACGATGTCGCCACCTGGGTCTCCAAAACCGGCCTCAAGACCAACCCCGGCACGCAGGCGCTGGAGGACGCCGCCTGTCTGGTGTTCCTGGAGAACGAGATCGCCGACTTCGCCGCCCAACACGCCGAGTATCCACAGGATAAGTTCGTCGGCATCCTGCAGCGGACCTGGCGGAAGATGAGTCCCCCGGCGCAGGCCTTCGCCCTCGCGCTCGAGCTGCCCCCGCCGATCGCCGCCCTGGTGCGCACCGCGGTCGGGGCGGCGTGACCGCCCCCGCCGCCCCGACCACCGGGATTGACCGACTGTCAGCCCCCGCCACTCTCCCCGGCATGCCCCCGCGCCGCCCCCCCCTGGCCCGCCCGATCGACCGCGAACAAAGCCGCCGCGCCATCATCACCGCGGCCACGAAGCTCTTCGCCGAACGGGGACTCGAGAACGTCACCTTCGGCCAGATCGCGAAGGCCGCGAAGGTCAGCCGGCCGCTGGTGTATTTTCATTTCAGCGACCGACGCACGCTCTTCCTCGAGTGCGTGCAGGTCGCCACGCTCGAGCTGCGCGCGCGCTTCGCCCGGGAGATCGATCCCGCCGGCTCGGGGCTCGACCAGCTCGAGACGATGGGCCGCGTCTACTTCGGCCTGCACGACGATGCGCCCGCGTTGTTCCAGGTGCTCGCGATGTATGAGGCGCAGCCGCCCGCCGGCGGCAGCGCCCGCGAGCTCTTCGAACGCATCGAGGCGCTCCACCACGAACTCGACGATCTCAAGACCGGGCTCGTCCGCCGCGGCATCAAGGATGGTTCGATCCGCCGCGGCGTCGGCGATCCACACGTGGTCGGCACCTGTCTCTGGAGCTTCTGCCACGGTCTCGCCCAGCTCCTCGCGATCAAGGGCACCCACCTCTCCGCCTGCTTCGGCCTCGAGCGGGACCAGGCCATCGACAACGGCTTCGCCCTGCTGCGCCACGCCCTCGCCGGCAAACGGGGTTGACGGCCCGGCCGTGGCTGACAATGTGTCAGCCCGCCATGGCCGCCCGAATCCTCCTCCTGTCAGCCCTCGCGTTGCTCGCCGGCTGCGGCCGTCCCGCCCCGGCCGAGCCGGCCGCCCCGCCCGCAGTCCGGGTGCAGGCGGCACCCGTCGAGGTGTCCACCCGCGCGATCCCGGTGCGGGTCCCCGGCACCGTGAGCCGCCGGACGGAGGCGTCGCTCGCCTTCAAGATCGCCGGTGTCGTCGAGACGGTCGCCGTGCGGGCCGGCGACCGCGTCGAGGCCGGCCAGCTCCTCGCCCGACTCGACCCGGCCGAGATCGAGGCCCAGCTCGCGCAGGCGCGCAGCGGGGTCGAGAAGGCCCGGCGCGACCTCGCCCGGGCCGAGGAACTGCGCAGCCGCGATGTCGTCTCGCTCGAGCTGGCCCAGAACGCCGCCACCGGCCTCGAACAAGCGGAGGCCGCCCTGCGCATCGCCGAGTTCAACCGGCGCCACGCGGAGATCACCGCGCCGGCGGCCGGACACATCCTGCGGCGCCTGGTCGAGCCGAACGACACCGTGCCCCCCAACAAGGTGGCCGTGTTGTTCGCCTCCGACGACGAGGGTTGGATCGCGCGGGCCGGGTTGCCCGAGGGCGAGGCCGCCCGGCTGCGCGTCGGCGATCCCGCGACCGCGCGTTCCGGCCATCAGGCTCCGCTTGCCGGCGAGGTGGCCCAGCTGGCCGCCGCCACCGATCCCGCCACCCGCACTGTCGAGGTCGAGGTGCGCCTCGCGGGCACACCCGCCGGGCTGCGCTCGGGCTCGGTGGTCGAGCTTGAGCTCCAGCCGGCCGCTGTCCCCGCGCGGCCGGTCGTGCCGGTGACCGCGCTCGTCGAGGGCGAGGGCCGCCGCGCCTCCGTGTTTCTGCTCGCGCCGGACGGCCGCTCGGTGGCGCGCCGCGAGGTCGTCGTCGACACCGTCCTCGACGGCTTCGCCTACCTCGCCGGCGAGCTGCCCGCGGGGGCGCGCGTGGCGACCACCGGGGCGGAGTTTCTGCGCGATGGCGCCGCGATCGAGCTCGTGCCCTGAGCCCCCGCCCGCGTGCCATGAAGCTCACGTCGTTCTCCGTCCACAACCACCAGTTCACGATCCTGGTGTTCCTCTGCCTCGCGGCGGTCGGGTTCAACGCCTTCCGGAACATCCCCCGCTCGGAGGACCCGAAGCTGCTCATCCCGGCCTCGACCGTGATCGTCGTGTGCCCCGGGGCGAACGCCGTCGAGATGGAGCGCCTCGTCGCGCGCCCCGTCGAGGACGCGGTCAAGGAGCTCGATGATCTCCACCGGTTGAACACCTCGGTCGAGGACGGCGTCGCCGTGCTCGGGGTGGAGTTCTACTACGGCACCGATCCCGACACCAAGTACAACGACGTGCTCCGGCAGGTGAACGCGGTGCGCGGCAACCTCCCCGCGAACACCTCCTCGGTCGAGGTGCGCCGCTGGCAGACCAACAACGTCGCCACGCTGCAGCTCGCCCTCGTCTCCCCCGGGGCGAGCTACGGCCGCCTGCAGGACCTCGCGGAGTCGCTGCGCGAGCGGCTCGAGGCAATCCCCGGCGTGCGCGACGTGCAGAAATGGGCGTATCCGGAGAAACAGGTCCGCGTCTCGCTCGACCTGGCCCGGCTGGCGCAGCTCCGGTTGCCCCTCGCGCAGGTGATCGCCGCGGTCCAGGGCGGCAACACCGACATCCCCGGCGGCGCCGTCGAGAGCGGCGCGCGGCGTTTCAACCTCAAGACCACCGGTGCCTTCGCCGATCTCGAGGAGGTCCGCCGGACGCCGCTCGGGGCGCAGGGCAGCGCCGTCGTCCGGCTCGGGGATGTCGCGGAGGTCGAGTGGACCACCGAGGAGCACGAGCAGTTCGGCCGGTTCAACGGCGAACGCGCGGTCTTCGTGACCGTGCGACAGCTCAACGACCAGAACATCCTTGCGCTGCGCGACCGCGTGCGCGAGCGCCTGGAGGCGTTCCGCGCCGAGCTGCCCGGCGACGTGCGGCTGGTGCTCGCGTTCGACCAGGCGGAGAATGTCGCCCGCCGCCTGCAGGGCCTGCAGCACGACTTCCTCATCGCGATCGGCCTGGTGCTGATCACCATCCTGCCGCTGGGCCTGCGAGCCTCCGTGCTGGTGGCGCTCTCGATCCCGCTGTCGCTCGCCATCGGCGTGAGCCTGCTGTACTTCACCGGCCACGGGCTGAACCAGCTCACGATCGTGGGCATGGTCATCGCACTCGGCCTGCTCGTGGACGACTCGATCGTCGTGGCCGAGAACATCGCGCGCTTCCGCCGGCTCGGGCACCCGCCCGTCGAGGCCGCGATCGCCGCCACCGAGCAGATCGCCATCGCCGTGGCCGGCACCACGGCGACGGTGCTCTTCGCCTTCCTCCCGCTGGCGATGATGCCGGGCGACTCCGGGCAGTTCATCCGCGGGCTGCCGTTGTCGGTGATGTACACCGTCGTGGCCTCGATGTTCGTCGCGCTCACGATCATCCCGTTCCTCGCCAGCCGCCTGCTGCGCGGCCACGAGCAGGCCGAGGGCAACGCTATCCTGCGCGGCCTCATGCGCGGGATCCACGCGACCTACCGCCCGCTGCTCCACCGCTGCATGCAGCATCGCGCGGCGACGCTCGCGGTCGCGGCGCTCCTGCTCGGCGCCTCGCTGCTGCTGATCCCGCGCATCGGGTTCAGCCTCTTCCCGAAGGCCGGACTGCCGCAGTTCCTCGTGAAGATCCGCGCCACCGAGAGCACCAACGTCGGCGCAACCGACGCGCTCGCGCGGCGGGTGGAGGCGGTGCTCGCGCGCACACCCGAGATCGCCTGGTACTTCACGACCGTCGGCAAGGGCAACCCGCAGGTGTACTACAACGAGGTGGCCGAGCAGCAGAAGGCCAGCTTCGCCGAGGTCTTCGCCTCGCTGCACGCGTTCGACCCCGACACCAGCCCCGCGCTGCTCGACCGCCTGCGCGCCGAGTTCGAGCGCCTCCCGGGCGCCCAGATCCAGCTGAAGGAGTTCGAGAACGGTCCGCCGATCGCCGCGCCCATCGCGGTGCGCGTGCTCGGCCCCGACCTCGACGGCCTGCGCCGCGCCGGCGCCCGCCTCGAGGCGCTGCTCGCCGAGGTCGAGGGCACCGAAAACGTCGACAACCCCCTGCGTACCTCGCGCACCGACCTGCGCCTGCGCCTCAACCGCGCGGCCGCGGCGCTGGCGGGCGTCTCCGAGTTCGAGCTCGACCGCGCCGTGCGCCTGGCGTTCGCCGGCCTCAACGTCGCCCGTTTCCGCGAGGCCGACGGCGACGAATACAACCTCCAGCTCGCGCTGCCGCGGGGCGACCGCGCCTCCCTCGACAACTGGCGGCACATCCTCGTGCCCACCGCCTCGGGCGCGTACGTGCCGATCGGCCAGGTCGCGACCCTGGAGTTCGAGTCGGCGCCGCCGGTCATCCAGCGGTTCAACCGCGAGCGCTCCGTCACCGTGAAAGCGTGGGTGAAAAACGGCTACAACACCGACCGCCTCACCGCCGAGGTCGTGCGGCGGCTCCGCGCCGAGCCGCTGCCGGCCGGCTACCGCTGGGAGCTGGGCGGCGAGGCGGAGAGCCGCGCGGAGACCTTCGGCGGCTTCGGCACCGCGGTGCTCGTGGCGTTGTTCGGCGTGCTGGCCGTGATCGTGCTCGAGTTCCGCAGCTTCCGTGGCACCGCGATCGTCGCCTCCGTGATCCCGCTGGGCGTGATCGGGGGCCTCGTCGGGCTCTGGGCGACCGGCTACACGCTCTCGTTCACGGCCACGATCGGCTTCATCGCGCTCATCGGCATCGAGATCAAGAACAGCATCCTGCTCGTCGACTTCACGAACCAGCTGCGCGAGAAGGGGGTGCCCCTGAAGGAGGCCATCGAGCGCGCCGGCGAGACCCGGTTCCTCCCCGTCGTGCTCACGACCGCCACCGCCGTGGGCGCGCTGATGCCGCTCGCGCTGCAGCGCTCGGAGCTGTTCTCGCCCCTGGCGATCGTGATCCTCGGCGGGCTCATCAGCTCCTTGCTGCTCTCCCGCCTCGTCACGCCGGTCATGTACTCGCTCATCCCCCCGCCCGGACCGGCCGTGACCCCGCCCGCCGGCTGAGGCGCGGCGCTCAACGCGGGCGCACGAGCAGCAACGTGCGGTCGTCCGCCGCCGGAGCATTGAAGGCGAACGCGACCAGCGCCCGGTCCACCTGTTGCCGGATCTCGGCCAACGGCAGATGGCGCGACTCGCGCAGCACCTCCGCCAGCCGCGCCCGGCCGAACTCCTCGCCCTCGGGGTCCGCCGTCTCGGTGATGCCGTCGGTGAAGAGCACGAGCAGGTCCCCCGGGGCGAGCGTGAGGACGGACTCCTCGAGGCATTCGTCGAACAGCGCGCCCGGATCCAGGCCGAGCGCCATCCCGGCGGGGCACAGCTCCTCGACCGCGCCGTCCTGCGCGCGGACGACGAGCGCCGGCTCATGCCCGGCCCGCGCCATCGAGAACACGTTTGTACCCAGATCCAGGATGCCGTAGATCGCCGAGATGAACATCGCCTTGGGCATGTCCGGCTGCACGATGTAGTTCACCATGCGCAGGACGTTCGTGGGCGCCCAGCCGCCCTGCGCCTTCACCCGCAGGGCCGTGCGGCAGGCCGCCATCATGAGCGCCGCCGCCGTGCCCTTCCCGGACACGTCCGCCACCGCGAAACCCCAGCGCCGCTCGCCGACCTCGAAGAAGTCGTAGTAGTCGCCGCCGATCAGGCGGGAGGGGGTGTAGAGCGTGTCGATCTCCACCGCGGCGATGTCGGGGTAGACGTTCGGCAGCAGGTGCTGCTGCACCTCGTGGGCGACACGCAGGTCCCGCTCCCGGCCGACGCGTTCGCGCTCCTCGACGAGCTTGCGCGAGGTCACATCCGTGAGGATGCCCTCGTGGTGCGTGGGCCGGCCCTCGGCGTCGAGACGCACCGCCGTGCTGTCGTCCACCCAGCGCACCTGCCCGTCGCGCCGCACGATGCGGTACTCCTGCCGGTACTCGCGGTGGCCGGCGGCGGTGTGCGCGCGCACCTCGTCCATCACCCGCGCGACATCCTCCGGGTGGATCAGGTCGATGTAGCGCACGCGGCCCGTCACCAGATCCTGCGCCTGGTAGCCGAACTGCGAGACGCTCTCGGAGACAAACTGCACCGACCAGCCCTCCTGCGCACGCCAGAGCACCGCGACCGAGGGCGAACGTGCGATGATGCGCTCCAGCTCCTCGCGGCGCTCCAGCGAGGCACGCAGCTCCAGCTGCGCCTGCCGTCGCTGCGAGACATCGCGCCCGATGCCGAAGAACACCGGGGCGCCCTTCTCGTCGCGCGTGACCGATCCGGTCGACGCATGCCAGCGCCAGGCGCCGTCCAGATGGCGGATGCGGTACTCGATCGAGTGGCTGGACACGCCGGTCGCCCGCACCTCCCGGAAGAACGCCTCGCACAGCGGCACGTCCTCGGCGTGCACGAACTCGCGGAACGAGTGGCCCACGACATCCGCCAGCGCATGCCCGAGCTTCAGCGTCCAGGCGGGCGAGACGAACGTGAACACGCCTCCCTCGGAGATTGAATACAGAATCTCGCTCGCGCTCTCGAAGTACCGGCGCAGCCGCTGCTCGTTCGCGCGCGCCTCCTGTTCGGCCCGCACCCGGTCGGTGATGTCCACGAGCATCGCGAAGTGCTGGACGATGCGGCCGTCCTCGGCGCGCAACACCGCGACCGTGAGCTGGCCCCAGACCAGCCGTCCGTCCTTGTGCACGTAGCGCTTCTCGAGCGTGAAGCTGTCCATCTCGCCGCGGCGGAGGCGCTCCATCAGCTCCTCCTGGTCCTCACGGTCGTCGGGGTGCGTCGCGTTGAGGATGTTCTCGTAGCTGCGCGCCTCCGAGTACGTCAGGCCGATGATCTGGCAGAAACGGTCGTTGAGGTGGTAGACGTCCGGCTCGCCGCGCTCCACCCAGCTGATGCCGACGGGTGCGTGTTCGAAGAGGACCCGCAGCTGGTCGTGGGCGGCCTTCAGTTGCGCGGTGCGTTCGGCCACCCGCTGCTCGAGGCTCTGGGTGAGCTGCTGCACCTCCAGCAGCGCGAGCTTCTCCTCCGTGATGTCGGTCAGGATACCGTCGTAGAACGACACCCGCCCGGTCGCATCGCGCCGGGTGACGACGCGATCGCGGATCCAGCGGACCTGGCCGTCCTTGCGCACGATCCGGTGCTCCAGCGGCGGGGGGCTGCGCCCCTCGAGCGCCGCCCGGGCGTGCTCGAGCACCGCCGCCCGGTCGGAGTCGGGCACCATCATCAGCCAGAGATCGGGGTTCCGGGCGAACTCCTCCATCTCGTACCCGGTGACCGCGAGGCACGAGGGCGTGTGCGTCGTGGCGACCGCGCGGCCGTCGCGCACTTCCACGGTGTAATGATAATCGGTTACAGAGGCGAGCAGGAGCCGGTACAGCGTCTCGCTCTGCTGCACCTGCTCGGTGCGCTCCCGCACGTGGCGCTCGAGGTCGCGGGTCAGCCGGCTCAGCTCGTCCTCCACCCGCTTCAACCGCGTGACCTCGATGCACACCGCGAGCAGATGCTCCGGCCTCCCCCCGTCCCCGGGCAAAGGGACGACGGTCGTCTCGAGCCAGAAGCTGGTGCCGTCCTTGGCGCGGTTGCGGATCACGCCGCGCCAGCTGCGCCCGGCCAGCACGGTGGTCCAGAGGTTCGCCCAGAACTCCCGCGGATGATGGCCGGAGTTCACCACGCGGTAGGTCTGGCCGAGAAGCTCCGCGCGCGAATAGCGGCTCACCTCGCAGAACCGGTCGCTCACATGGCGGATCACCCCCTCGCGGTCGGCGACGCTCACGATCGAGCGGGCGTCCACCGCCGCACGCAGTCCGGCCAGCACCGGCTCCGGCAACCGGTCGTCGCGGGACGATGCTTCCGGTCCGGCGGAGGGACGGGCGGGGGAGTTCGCGGAGGAGGAAGCCATCGGTCGGAGTCGGCGACTACCATGCACCAACGCCGCCGCGGCGCCAGCGGTTTGCCGATACTTTTGCCGGAGGGCGACGGGAGCCCGCGCCGTTCATGGCGCTCCGGCCCGCAGTTCGCGCACATACTGTTCCAGCGCGGCGTACGCGGCGGCGGCGGCCCGGTCCTGCGCCTCCGTTCTCGAGACGTCCGCCCACTGCACGAACCCGGCGCGGCGGACCGCGGTGCCGCCGGGCCGGCAATGGCACAGCGCCCAATGCACGCACGGGGTCGTGATCCCGCGCGCGGGCGCCGGCTCGGCGTAGCCGGTCGTCGCCACCGCCAGATCCGCGCCGAAACGCCTGCCCACGCCACGGGCCATCTGCCCCGCAACCTCGGCGGACACGCAGTCGACCGCCGCCGCCACGGAGCGGTCCACGCCAAGCCAGCGCACCTTCTGCTCGAGCGTGTACGCAGTCACCCCGCCGAGGAAGAACGCCGAGGCTCCGCTCTCGCCGGTGATCAACGCCTGCAGGCGGCCGCCGGTCATGCTTTCGGCGACCGCCAGCGTCAGGGCCGGGGCGCAGACCATGAGTTCCTTCAACATGCCGTCAGCAGAGTCCACATCCGCGGGCGCGGTGCAACTCCGCGGCGGACGCCGCCGTGCTCCGGACGCGAGACTGCGGGACAGGGCAGTCTCGCCCGACAGCTGCTGCCGGGGCCGCCCCGGCGGCCCAGCTTGTCGCCGGCCCGGTCGCGCCGGGCCTCAGGCGATCTGCCGGTACTTCACCGGCGGAATCTTGAAACGATGGCCGGAGTCGAGGTCCGTGAAGATGTGCCACGCGGGATCGTCCGCCCGATGCACATAAACCTCCAACACCTGCCCTTGGTTGTAGTGATATTCCTCAGTCTCGATCAGGTGGTCCTCGTGCCGGATGGCTTCGCCGAGTTCCCCGCTATGGTTCTCCAGAATCTCGATTTTCCAATTCATGGGAGGATGGGGTTACACTGCAATGCGCCAGGGGTTGGCGCGGTTCGCAGCATGGCCCGCGCAGCGGTCCGGTCAAGCGGACCGGACCGGCCGCCGCGACCTAGAAGAATTTTTTCCGCTCAGGGCGCGGTCCCCTTCTCGGCGCAGTCCCGGAGCGCCGCCAGCCCGGCCTCCACCTCGCGCACCTCGGCCCGCCGCGCGAGCAGCCCGAACCAGCGCGCCAGCGGGCTCCAGCCCACGCGCCCCTCGCTCGTCCACGTCACGCTCGTGCCGCGCCCACCACCGGTGGCCACGAGCGAGAACTCCCCGGTAGTCGTCAACGGCAGCGCGGTGAAGCTCATCCGGTAGCGCACCAGTTCCGGCGCCCGCGCCTCCGTGATCTCCGCGCGCCCACCGCCCTGCCGCGCGCTCCGCCATTCGGTCCAGGCGCCGGCGCCGGTCGTGGCGGCGGAGAACCGGGTGTCCATATTCTGGTCACGCGTGACGAGCGGGCTCCATTCCCGCCAGCGGGCGAGGTCGCCCACGAGGGGGAACACCGCCTCGGGCGGCGCGGCGACCGCCACCGCGCCGGCCACCCGGTAGCTGCGGGGCAGGACGAAGCCCACGAGCGCGAGCACGAGGGCGACGACTGCGAACGCGAGGCTGAAGCGGAGCAGGTAGCGCATGGGAAACGGAAACGCCGGGCGGGCCGCTCAGGCGAGCTCGATTCCGACCGGGCAGTGGTCGGAGCCCTTCACGTCGGGCTGGATGAACGCGCTCCGCAGCCGCGGTCGCAGCGCGGCCGACACCCCGAAATAGTCGATACGCCACCCGATGTTTCGCGCGCGCGCGTTGCTCATCTGGCTCCACCAGGTGTAGTGGCCGCCCTCACCGGGATGCAGCTCGCGGAAGGTGTCGACGAAGCCCGCCGCCACGAGGTTCGAGAAGCCCTCGCGCTCCTCCCACGTGAAACCGTGCGTGCGCTCGTTGCTCTTCGGATTCGCGAGGTCGATCGGCGTGTGCGCGACGTTGAGGTCGCCGCAGAACACCACCGGTTTCTTCGTCTCGAGCTGCTGGAGGAACCGCCGGAACGCCGGATCCCACTCCTGGTGACGGTACGGGAGGCGCTCGAGCCCGCGCTTGGCGTTCGGCGTGTAGCAGTTCACGAGGAAGAAATCGTCGAACTCCGTCGTGAGCACGCGGCCCTCCTTGTCCTCGAGCAGACCGCCGAGCCCGCGCTGCACTCCCAGGGCCGGACGCCGCGTGAGCGTGAGCGTGCCACTGTAGCCGGGTTTCTCCGCGCTGTTCCAGTGGGCCGTGTAGCCCTCCGGCCAGAACACCGCCACCTGCTCCTCGCGGGCCTTGGTCTCCTGCAGGCAGACGACCTCCGCCTGCTCGCGCTCGATCCACTCGAGCAACCCCTTGTTCAGCACGGCGCGCACGCCGTTCACGTTCCAGCTCACGAGCTTCATGGCCGCCGAGCCAAGCCGCCCCGCCCGCGGCGGCGAGCGAAAACCGGCCCGAGTGACCCCGGAGATACGCGGCCCGCGCCGCCGCGCCGCACGGCCTTTGGCCTTGCGACCGCGCCGCGCTCTGGAAAATAGGGGCAACCCGGCTTCGTCTGCGCAACTCCGAGCGATGACCCCCTCCCCAATGCCCCGTCCGCCCAAGTGGCCCTATTTCCTCGGCGACGCCCTCCTGCTCGCCCTCGCGTGCTACGTCGGCCTCACCGTCGATCCGCTCTCCCCGCTCGCCCTGTCCATCATCTTCGGCTGTGTCGCGCTCGGCGCCCTGCTCGCCGCCGTGCCCTACGTGTTCGACGCCCTGGCCGATCAGCGCGCCGCCGACGCCGCCTTCCAGCAGAAGCTCGAGGCGCAGAACCAGCGTCTCGCCCACGCGACCGAGGTGCTCGCCGCCACCGCCGCGCAGATCAAGGCCGCCCACGAGGCCGCCGCCAAGGCCGTGCACGCCGCCGACGCCCTGCCCTACAAGCTCCAGGAGAAGATCGCCGAGTTCACCAACCAGCTCCAGCAACGCGACGACGAGGACAAGGCCGCCATGGCGAAGGAGCTGGATCTCCTGCGCGACACCGAGGGGCAGCGCCTGACCGCCCTCGTGGGCACCATCCAGGCCGCCACCAAGGAGTTCGCCGCCATCGAGAAGGAGGCCCGCGCCGCCCTTGAGTCAGCCCGCCACGAGGCGAGCGAAGCGGCCCCCGCCCTCGCCGCCGCCCTGGGCGCCGCCACCACCCGGGCCGAGGCCGCGCTCAACCAGTCCTCCGCCCAGGCGCAGAGCGCCATCGGCGCCACCGAGGCCCGCGCCCGCGAGGCGATCGCCGCCGCGGAATCCATCTCCGACCGCCTGCTTGAGCGCACCGCGGCGCTCCGCCAGCTCGAGCAGGAGATCAACGCCACACTGCAGTTGCGGATCGAGCAACTCCAGGCGGCCGCGCTCGCCGTCGAGCAAGCCGCCAAATCCGCCCGCCGCTCGCGCCACGCCGACACCGAAAAGTCCGCGGCCGCCGGCGAGTCCCCGGCGCCCCCCGAGGAGCCCGAGAACGCCGCGCCCGCGTTGCCGGTCATGCAGCTCACCGCCTTTCCACGCACCAAACGCGAACCCGCCGCACCACGCGCCACCGAGGTCCCGCCGGCGGAGACGCCCGCCCCGGAAACCGCCGCCGAACCCGCGGCGGCGACCACCGGCGCCGGGGAGCCGGTCGCCGAGTCCGCCGCCACCGAGCCGCCGCCGAAACGCGAGCCGCGCCGCAAGTCCTCCACCCGCAGCCTCGGCGAAGCCGTGCTGCCGGGCTTCGCGGAACCCGAGATCGTCTACGACGCCGAGCCGTCCACCCACTCCGCCCCGGCGAAGACCACCGACGGCAGCACCCGCCTCCTCGTCACCGCCT
>JAEZSJ010000145.1 GCA_023443985.1 Verrucomicrobiota bacterium
GGAGGTTCCCGACCCCAAAAGCCAAAAGCACGAACAGGAACATTCCGACCAAGACTTCCGTGAGCGTGAGGCCTCGCTGACGAACAGCCCAGGTGCGACTCTCGTTGCAGAGATTTGCCTTCATCACTTGAACCATACACTGAACCCGAGGCTCGCAGCAGAGGCGTCCCGAGAGGAATTCGCCTCTAGGTCGGGTAGGGGCGTTCCCTGTGTTTTGAGACAATGGATCGGGCGACTTGGCACACGTTCGACGCTCTCATGCAGGAAACCGCCTCTTATACCAAGTAGCAATCAAAGATATAATAACCCCGTCGGGATCCATGGGAAGCAGGTGAGTTTCCGCAGGCGTGGCGGATCGTTGAGGAGGAGGAGCAGCTCGGTTTCGAGACGAACTTCGACACCGGCAAGGTCGGCGAAGAACTGGTTCGCGAATCCTTTCTCGCGGGTTTCATCCCAAACATGCTCGGTGGGATTGCACTCCGGGGTGTAGGCCGGGAGCAGTTCCAGCCGGAGTCGTTCGGGCACGGGGAGCTGCTTGGACTTGTGCCAGCCCGCCCCGTCCAAGAAACACAGCAGGCGATGGTCGGGCCAGCAGGCGAGCATCTGGAGGATGAAGCGCGCCATGGCCGCGGTGTTGCACTTGGGCTCGATCATCGCCGTGCCTTCACCCTCCACCGGCGCGATGGCGGCGAAGGCATAGAGGGACTCGCGCACGACTTGCCGCCAGACCTTGGGCCGGACCGGCTCGGGCGCCCAGCAGGAACGCAACACGCTGATGCGGCCGAAGCGGCCCTCGTCCATGAACAGGATCTTCAGCCGCGCCCCATGCTGCGCACGTTCCTGTGCAACGATCTGGGCGTACTTTTTTTAAACGCCTCCTCGGCGCCCGGGTCCTTCTTGGGATGGCTGGGTCGGGGCACGACCTTGCGCCAGCCTGCCTTGGCCAACAAGCGGTAGACCGTCGAGGCTGCGCCGGGATGGCCGACCAGCTTCTCGTAGTCGCGCTTGAGCGTGCCGGCTTCGACCATCCGTCCTGCCCCAGCGGCTTGGACATGCCGTTGCAACAGCGCCGCTTCCTGTTCGCCGTCGAGCAAGGTGCGGCGCCGGCCGCCGCGGCCGGGCCGGCCCACCAGGAAGGCTTCGCCCTCGCGCAGGAAACGCGAATGCAGCACCCGCACCGTGTTGACGCTCAAACCGGTCACCTGCGCGATGCGTGTCGGGGGTGATGCGTCCAAAGCTCGGATCAAAACCGCCTGAATGCGCCGCTGCTCGGCGACGGTGGCGGCGGTCTTGAGCAACCGCTGCAAACGCAGCGCGCTTCCTGGGGGAAAGGGCTTGGGCGGGCGCATGAAAAAACCTCCGGGCGAAGGCTCCGGAGGTTGGGTTATTATACGTATGATCGCAAGATGGTATGAGAACTTCCGAGTCGCCGGCCCCGGCTGCAGCCGAGCCTTACGCCGTCGCCTGCTCCCGCGGACGCACTTCCTTCGCGATGCGCGGACCGAGCTCGCGTTGCGCCAGCTCCAGCTCGTAGAGCATCTGCCCGCGCAGCCAATAGCCCGGCGACAAGCCGAAGTAGCGTTCCAGCCGTAGCGCCGTGTCGGCCGTGAGCATCAAATCCAGCGGAAGTGCAACTGATCGGAGCGCATCAGCGGCTTCACTTCTATCGTCACCGCCTCGCCGCCCAGAGTTCTTCGAAGAGGCGTTCGTAGTCCTGCGTCATCCGCTCGAGGCTGAACTGATCGATCGAATACTGCCGCGCGCCCGCGGCGCAGGTCTCGCCCTGCGGCCCGAGCGCCGCGGTGATCGCGTCGGCGAGCGCGACGGGGTCGCGATGGCCCGCGAGCCAGCCGGTCTTCCCGGGCTCGATCAACTCCTCCACGCCGGGCACGCGCGAGCCGATGACGGCACAGCCCGACGCCATCGCCTCGATCAACGAGAGCGGCAGGCCCTCGAAATGCGTCGAGAGCACGAAAACTCGACTGCGCATCAGCAATTCCGGCACGTCGCGCCGTTGGCCGAGAAACTCCACCTGCGCGCCGAGGCGCAGGCGCCATGCGAGCAGGCGCGCCGCCCATTCGTGGAGTTTCTTGCCGCCGCCAGCGATGCGCACGCGGACAGGTGCGCCGCGGTCGCGCAGGATCGCCGCGGCGCGGATCAGCGTCGCCGGATCTTTCTGCCGACCGAAGCGCGCGGTCATGAGCACCACCGGTTCGCGCGCGGAGAGCGGGGTCGGCGTGGCGCTCGCGAAACGGCCGAGGCGCACGCCGTTGTAGATCGTGCGGAGGAGCGAGCGGGGGTGTCCGCGTTCGGCGAGATACTGGCCGAC
This sequence comes from Verrucomicrobiota bacterium, assembly GCA_023443985.1. Classification (GTDB taxonomy): domain Bacteria; phylum Verrucomicrobiota; class Verrucomicrobiia; order Opitutales; family Opitutaceae; genus CAJCBL01. Next base: position 2,330 of record JAEZSJ010000145.1, read on the forward strand.
GGAATGCGAGACCGTGACGATCGCGCCGGTGCGCGCCGCGAGCTCGCGCGACCGCCGCAAGTGGAGCCATTTGTAGCGCTCGTGGTTGTGCTCGACCTGCACCACGACCGGCACTCCTTCGGCGAGCGCGACCATGCGGCCCCAGATGTGTTCGCTGTAGCCGTGCGCCACGAAGACATCGGGGCGGAACTCGCGGATGATCGCGCGCAGCTCCGCCATCATGCGTAACTTCGGACGCGGACACACTTCGCGGTACGCCACGCCCGCCGCCGCGAGGTCCTTGCGGAACGCCTCGCCGAGCGCCTTGCCGCGCTTGCGCCGGTAGATGATCAGCGGCGCGAACCGGCCACCCTGCGCATGGCCCTGTGCCAAATCGGTGAGTACGCGTGTGACGCCCTTGCCGCCGCCGCTGCCGAAGTGAATGACGCGCAATTGGTCCATCGTCGTCGCCCGCTCAGTTGGCCGGAGCGCGCTTCTCGCCCGGCGCGGCCCACTCGACGAACATCCGCGCGTACACCGCCTCGATGCCGGCGGCTTCGCGCTCGATGGAGAAACTCGCGATCACGTGCTCGCGACCGGCACGTCCCATCGCCGCGGCGCGCTCCGGATCGGCCATCAACTCGCCGACGCGGCGTGTGAGCGTGGCCATGTCGTCGACGTCGCACAGGAAACCCGTTTCGCCCTCGCGAATGAGGTGCATCGCCGCGCCCACTCGCGTGGCCACGACGGGCGCGCCGCTGGCCATCGCCTCGGCGGGCACGAGCCCGAAACCTTCCCACCGCTGCGGGCCGACGACGATCGTCATCCGCCGCAACCAGAGCGGCACCTCTTCGGCCGGGCGTTCGCCGAGGAAGACGATGCGTTTCTCGAGGCCCGCGGCGGCGACCTTCGCCTGCTGCTGCGCGGCAAACTCGCGCTGGTCGAGCGTGACCTGTCCCACCACCACGGCTGTGAAGTCCGGATACTGCGGCAGCAGCTCGATCATCGCGTCGACGAAGCGGTCCACGCCCTTCTGCGCGCGCACGCGCCCGAAGACGCCCACCCCGTACTTGCCCGGCAGCCCGGTGGCGGCCCACTCGGCGGCGCGGTCGGCGGCGGGGCGGTAGGTCGAGGTGTTGATGCCGTGCAGGTTCACCGTGTGCGGCACCTCGAGGTACGAGCCCGACTCCGGCGAGACGGCGATCACGGCGTCCATCCGGCGCAGGAGAAAGCGCGTCCAAGACGAATGGCGACGCTGCGCCGCGGAGGTGAAGAGAAGTTTGAGCGGCTGGCGCAGCACGGCCTTGAGCAGCCAGCCGGCGAGCATCTCGTTGTTGCGCCGCGCATGCCAGATGCGTCCCGGCCGGCCCGGCGGGCGTGTCCAGCCCCGCGTGAATACGGAGCCCCACGTGACCTTCGGCCAGTGCGCCGGCAGCCTCGGCCCCAGCGCCGCGATGGGCAGCCGCTTCGCATGCACCGGCAGCAACGCAGCCACGGTCGAGGTCACGCCGCTGTAGCGGACCTTCATGCTGGCGGCGATCACCTCGGTGGTGCGCAGGTCGCGGATGTTGTTCTCCATGCGGTGGGGCGTTCGCGGCAAACGAACACGCCCGCCGCGCCGAGGGCCAACACTTTCTGGGGCGCGGCAAGTCGCCACAGACGCACGCCGCACTACCCCGATCAGGTACTGCGCCATCTGGGTGGGTCCGTGTTCATCTGTGGCGGCCTCCTCGCGCCTCCGCCCTCCCCCTCCGCTCCTGCCGTCCGTCTTCCTTTCCTTTGTTTCCTTCTGTCGTCCGTTGGCCGCGTCCGCCTGCCCCCACGGTTTTCCCTTTGCCCCGCGCCGGCGCCCGTCGTCGCATCGGCGGCACCGATGCCCCTGCTCGAAGTCACCGACCTGCGCACGTTTTTCCACACCCGCAACGGCGTGGTGCGCGCGGTCGACGGCGTGAGCTTCTCCCTCGAGAAGGGCGAGACGCTCGGCCTCGTCGGCGAGTCCGGCTCGGGCAAGTCCGTCACCTGCCAATCGCTCCTGCGCCTCGTGCCGCAGCCGCCCGCGCGCCTCGCCGGCCGCGCGCTCTTCGCCGGCACCGACCTGCTCGCCTGCCCCGCGCGCGAGCTGCGCGCCATCCGCGGCCGCCGCGTCGGCATGATCTTCCAGGACCCGATGACGTCGCTCAATCCGTACCTACGGATCTCCGACCAACTCATCGAGCCGCTCCTCATCCACGAGAAACTCTCCCGCAAGGACGCGCTCGTCCGCGGCCTGGCGATGCTCGAGGCCGTCGGCATCAACGATGCCGCCGCGCGCCTCCACCACTACCCGCACGAGTTCTCCGGCGGCATGCGCCAACGCGTGATGATCGCGATGGCCCTCATCGCCCGCCCCGAGCTGCTCATCGCCGACGAGCCCACCACCGCGCTCG
>JAEZSJ010000081.1 GCA_023443985.1 Verrucomicrobiota bacterium
AGGAAGAAACGAGTTAACTTGGTGGGGCTCCGGCGGTGCGGTTAGCGGGCGGGTGGGGCGGCGGCGGGGGCGGCGGTCTGCGGAGCGGAGAAGGGCACGGCCTTCACCGGCATGCCTGGGCGGAGACGCTGGAAGCCTTCGACGATGAGCTGGTCGCCGGCCTTCAACCCGGCGGAGACGTACCACTGGTTGCCGACGGCGCGGTCGATGGTAATGGGCTGGATCTGGGCGATGCCGGTGGCGTTGACGAGGTACACGTAGGGGTTGCCGCGCGGGTCGCGGCTGACGCACTGCTGGGGGACGAGGATCGCGTCGGCCTTGACGCCTTCCTTGACGACGGCGCGGACGAACATGCCGGGCAGGAGGATGCCGTCGGGGTTGGGGAAGACCATGCGGAGGGTCACGGCGCCGGTGGTCTGGTCGACGCTGATGTCGCGGAACTGAAGCGTGCCGGACTGCTGGTAGGGGGTGCCGTCCTCCTCGATGAGTTGGACGACGTTCTGGGTGTTCTTGTCCTCGGTGAGGCGGCCGTCGGCGAGGCGACGCTCAAGGCGGAGGAGGTCGGCGGTGGATTGGGGCACGTCGACGTAGATGGGATCGAGCTGCTGGACCGAAGTGAGGGCGACGGGTTGGTAGGCGGTCACGATGGCGCCGTCGGTCACGGCGGAGGGTCCGGTGCGGCCGGTGATGGGCGAAACGATTTTTGTATAGCCCAAGTTGATGCGGGCGGTCTCGGCGGCGGCCTTGTAGTAGAGCACGTCGGCCTCGGCCTGCTTGCGGGTGGCCAGCGCATTCTCGAGGGTCTGCGCGCTCACGGCTTTGTCGGCGGCGAGGCCCTCATACCGTTCCGCGAGGGCTTGGGCGGCGGGCAGACTCGCCTCGGCGCGTGCGAGCGCGGCCAGGGCGCTGTCGTAGGCGGCCTGGAACGGGGCGGGGTCGATCTGATAGAGCGGTTGGCCGGCCGCGATCTCGGAGCCCTCGGTGTAGAGCCGCTTCTGGATCAGACCGTTCACCTGCGGGCGGATTTCGGCGACGCGGTAGGCGGAGGTGCGGCCAGGCAGCTCGGTCGTGAGGGTGAGCGGTTGCGGGGCGACGGCGACCGTGGCGACCTCGACGGACTGCGGGGCGACCGGGGCGGCTTGGCGGTTGCAGGCGACGAGGGCGAAAGCGCAGGTCGCGAGCAGCGGGGCCGCGCGGAGCGACCGACGGCAAAATGCGTTGGATCCGGTGTTCCGGATGTGGGGAGTGATGCGGTGCATAGGACGAAGGTGACGAGGTGAGACGGTGGAAAGGATCAGGCTGGGACGGTGGACTCCGGGCAGAGGGGTCGCGCGGGCGGGGTGAGGCTGGCGCACAGCGCGAGCAACGTGCGCGGGGCGGCTCCGTCCAGTGCGCGAGAGAGTTCGACGCAGCCGCGGAGGAGCACCTTCTCGGCGTCGTCGGCGAGGGTGCGGCCGGCATCCGTGAGTGTGATGAGATAGTTGCGCCGGTCCTCGTGGCTGCGGGTGCGCTTGATGAGGTCGCGGGCGAGCAGGTGATCGAGCACGGCGGTCATCGTGGCTCGGCTCGCACCGACGTGGGTGGAGAGGGTGGTGGGCAGGACCGCTTCAGGGTCGAGGGCGCGGAGCACGACCAGCGTGGCGAACTGGGATTCGCTCAAGGTGATGGCATTCAAACGGTACCTCAGCTCGGCGCGTACTGCGTCCGCCGTGGCGAGGAGTTCGAGCAACGCATGGCTTCGCGGTTCGTCGTAGTCGTCGCGTTGGCGCGCGATCGCGAGCAGGGTGCGAAAGACGAGGGTGTCGCGGACAATCATTTTGGGGTAGCGGGTTGAGGTACGGCAAGACGCCCGCCGGACCGCCCCTCTGGCTGGACTTCACCCAGCGTGGAGCGGTGTGGGAGTTCCGGTGGCGGCGTCATCCCTACAGTGTAGTTGGCGCCGGGAGCGGTCGGAAATGCTTCCTTCCGCTCTCCCTCATGCCGTCGCGGCATGAGTGGAAAAGGGGCAAAACAAAGGCGGACCACATTGGGTCCGCCTCGGGGAGGGAAACGGTGGCTGAGGAACGGTCAGGGCTTGCCGTCGCCTTTGCCGCCGCCGGTGAGTTTCTTGAGGAGCAGCTCGGGATTCTCGCCGAGCTCGGCGTCGAAGAAGCCGTGGAGCTGGCGGAGGCGGGTGGGGTGGCGCATCTTGCGCAGCGCCTTTGCCTCGATTTGGCGGATACGCTCGCGGGTGACCTTGAACTGGCGGCCGACCTCCTCGAGGGTGCGGCTGTAGCCGTCGACCAGGCCGAAGCGCAGCGAGAGCACGCGGCGTTCGCGCTCGGTGAGCGTGTCGAGCACGTCGATGATCTTCTCGCGGAGCAGCGAGTACGCGGTCATGTCGTACGGGTTTTCCGCGGACTTGTCCTCGATGAAGTCGCCGAAGCTGGTGTCGTCGCCGTCGCCGACGGGCGATTGGAGCGAGATGGGCTGCTGGGCCATCTTCATGATCTGCTGCACGCGCTCGACGGGCAGCTGCATCTCCTCGGCGACCTCCTCCGGGGTCGGCTCGTGGCCGAACTCCTGGAGCAGCTGCTTCTGGACCT
>JAEZSJ010000087.1 GCA_023443985.1 Verrucomicrobiota bacterium
CATGGCGCGCGACGAAGGCAAGGTGCTCCTTCTCGGTGTACTCGCGACCCCGCGACGCGCTGCCGACGTGCTGGAGAACGGCCTGCGGCGTCACGACGACGCGCTGGCCGCGCTCCCATGCGCGGAGGCAGAAGTCGACGTCGTTGTAGGCGACGCGGAAGTCGGTCTCGTCGAAGCCGCCGAGCTCGCGGTAAAGCGCGGTGCGGGTGAGCAGGCAGGCGCCGGTGATGGCGGCGACGTTGCGCGCGGCGTGCGGCAGGAAGAGCAGGCCGAGATCCTCGCCCGGCTCGCGCTCGAAGAGCGTGTGCGGGAGGCGGTCGTGGCGGCTCAGGCCGATGCCGGCGTGGTTGATCGTGCTGTCGGGATAAAGCAACTTCGCGCCGACGACACCGACGCCGGGAATCGTGAGCCAGCCGGCGAGTTCCTCGAGCCAGCCGGGGCGGAGCGCCTCGACGTCGTTGTTGAGATGGAGCAGCAGCGGCGTGGTGGCGCGCGCGGAGCCGGCGTTGACGAGCCGCGAGTAGTTGAAACCCGCGGGATCGGCCGGGAGGTCGAGCACGGTGCAGCGAAGGTCGGCGCGCGCGGGGAGCGAGCGCAGCAGGTCGAGCGTGGCGGGCTCGTCGGAACCGTCGTCGACCACGATCACCTGCACGCTTGCGCGCGGCGTGGTGCGCGCGAGCGAGTCCAGGCAGCGCGCGAGAAGGTCGTCGCGATTCTTCGTCGGGATGACGATGGTGACGGGGTTCTCGCGGAGAATCGCCGGATCCCAGTGCAGTTGGTGCAGGCAGCAGGCGTAGCGCGTGGCCCACTCGGGCAACATCGGCTCCGCGCGCAGGCCGCGGCGTTGGCAGGCTTCGGCGATCGCGCGGCGGGCGGCGTCGAAGAGGTAGCCTTTCTGGTCGCCGCGCGAGGCGGTGCTTTCGGCGTGGGCGCGCCAGTGATAGCAGATGAAGGGGACGTGGACGACATCGGCGTGCGCGATCTTCTCGAAGCAGCGCAGGAAGAGGTCGATGTCCTGCGCGCCGTTGAACTCGGGGCGCAGGCCGCCGACGTCGTTCACAACGCTGCGGCGGATCACCGTGAGATGGTGCGTATAGTTGTGCGTGATCGCCATCTCGGGCGACCAGTCGCCCTTGAACTGCGGGTCGAAGCGGCGGCCGGTGTCGTCGACCTTGTCCTCGTCGGTGTAGAGGTAACCAGCGGCCGGATGCGCGAGGATCGCCTGCGCGACGTGGAGGAGTGCGTCGGGTGGGAGCAGGTCGTCGTGGTCGAGCAGGGCGACGAACTCGCCCGCGGCGATCTCGAGCGCGGAGTTGGTGGCGCGGGAGATGTGGCCGTTCTCAGGGCGGAAAACGGGGCGGATGCGCGGATCGGATTTCGCCGCTTCCTCGAGGATCGCCCGCACGTGCGGCTTGGGCGAGGCGTCGTCGGCGATGCAGAGCTCCCAGCGCGGGTAGAGCTGGGCGCGCAGGCAGTCGAGGAGTTGGCGCAGGTAGGTTTCCGGCGTGTTGTAGGCGGGGACGAGCAGGCTGATCAACGGGCCGCCGGCGGCGACGGCGGCGCTGGCGTCGAGGCCAAGCGCGGCGAGCAGACGTGGGGTGGGGCGGTTGTGCCAGACCCAGCGCGAGTAGGGGTCCTGTTGGCTGCGGCGGACGACGACGGCCGGCGGCGGCGGCGCGCCGACGGTGCGGCCGAGGTGGCGGTCGAGGTCGGTGCGGAGCCGGTTGATTTCGGAAAATGGATACTTCCAATCCTGGAGCTTGAAGCGACCGAGGATGGCGCCGCGCAGGAGCGCGAGTTGGCAGAGCCGGAACCTCCAGGGGCGAAAGACCGGCACGGGGCCGCTGTGCTCGTCGCGTTTGTCGAGGAACATCCGGCGTGAGAAGACGAGCAGCCGGCGGCCGTCGGGTTGGTCGGCGTAGATGCGCAGGTGGGCGGGGCCGGGGAGATCCGCGCGCACATCGACGAGGCCGTAGAAGCCGGCCCGCAGGGCGTTGGCGTGCTCGGGATGGCCGTCGGCGACGTCCTGGCGTTCCTTCGGGTAGATGAGGCGGTTGCCGGCGCCGACACCGGTGGTGGCGTGGAGGCGCGCGATGTCGAAGCCGATGCCGAAGGTCCAGCCGGTGACGCGAAACTTGTCATACTGCGCCTGGAGCCAGTACCCCGGGTTCTCGATGAACCCGTGGAAGCCGTCGCCGCGCGGCACCTCGGTGGTGAAGACGAGCACCTCGCGCAGCATGCGGTCGGCTTCACGGCACATCGCGGGGAAAGAGGCGCTGTGGCAGGCGCGGTACAGGTGGTCGAGCGTCTCGTAGATGTAGGCCGTTTTCAGGACCTTCGGCTGGCGTGCGGTGGTGGGCAGCGCGGAGAGGTCGAGCGCGGTGCGGAAGAACTCGTGCCAGCGGCCCGCGCCATCCTGCCAGTCCAGCGCCACGACACGCGCGCCGGTCCAGACATGCGTGGTGATGCGGAAACCGCTGCGGCGGGCGGCGAGGTTGCCGGGGAAACGCGCGGCGAGGTCGTCGCGGTCGCAACCGTAGAGACCGAGGAAGACCCGCTTGTCGACGCGGGCGCGGACATCGAGACAGGCGGCCTCGCCGTCCGGGTACAGCCAGCCGGCGATCTCCAGCGTCGGCGCGGTCAGGCGCCAGTCGGCGGGTTGGTCGATGCTGTAGGTGACGGTCGGGGCCGGTGCGGACATGTCGGAGCGGCAAGGTCTTACCGGCGCGGCGCGACGGCAGTAAAGATTCTTAGGCGCAAGGATTCGGAAGGGGCGGGTGCGGAGCGTCGGGGGCCGGCCGGTCGGCCGGCGTCGCTCGGTTGCTCGCGTGAGCGGCGGGACCGCCGTGGACGGCGCTCGGCGCCCGACCGCACGATCGCAAGCGGGGGCGGATCCGGCGGCGCCCGGGCGAATTCCCAGTTGGCACGCTGGTGGGTGGCCGCACTGTCGTGCGACGCGCCGCGAAGCCGGCTCCCGATGACCACGCCCGAGACATCCGCCGAACCGCAGTTGCAACGAGCGCCGCGCGCGCACTGGGCGCTGGGCTGGTTCGTACTGATCCTCGGGTTGCACCTGTGGGCGATCTCGCGCGGGTGGACGAACCAGAACCTGCCGGGGCACGAGTTCCGCCAAGCGCAGACGGCGGTGTCCGCCTTCTTCATCCAGAAGGAGCATGATTTCTCACTGGCCTACCCGACCCCGGTCCTCGGGAAACCGTGGTCGGTGCCGTTCGAGTTTCCGCTCTACCAGTGGACGGTTGTGGCCGTGGCCGACGCGACCGGTCTGCCGCTGGTCACCGCGGCGCGTTGGGTGAGCGCGGCATGCCTCTACCTCGGGCTTCCGGCGATCTGGATTCTGCTCGGGCAACTGGGTGTCGTGCGCGCGCGGCGGTGGCTGGCGCTCGGGTTCGTGTTGTTGTGCCCGGTCCACGTCTTCTACGCGCGCGCGTTTCTGATCGAGACGATGGCGCTGCTGTTCTCGCTCTGGTTTCTGGCGGCCTTCGGCCGGGCGATGGAGGGCCGCAGCCGGTGGTGGGGGGTGTTGGCCGGCCTCGCCGGAGTCGGGGCAGGGCTGGTGAAAGTGACAACCTTCGCCGTCGTCCTCTTTCCGGCGGCCGCGTGGACCTTGGCGCTGGCGATCCGGGCGGGCTCGCCGCGCGCGGCGGGGCACGGCCGGTGGCGTGATGTGATCAAGATTTGCGTACGAGCGTTGGGCCTGGTCGCGGTGCCGCTGGCGGCGAGTGTGGCCTGGGTGTGGTTCGCGGATGCGGTGAAGGCGCGCAATCCGGCGGCGCAGTTCGCGGTGTCGGCGAATCTGCGGGATTTCAACCTCGGCACGTGGGCGGAGCGAACCGACGCGGCGCTGTGGCTTGGGCAGGGGGCGAACATCCTGCAGGGGGTCGCGAGCCCGCTGGTGCTCGCGTTGGGCGCGCTCGCGGTGCTGCTGGCGCGCGGGCGACGTGCGTTGCCGCTCGCGGGCGTGGCGGTGTTCGTGGCGCCGCTCCTGGTGTTCCCGGTGCTCTACAAGGTCCACGACTACTATTACATGGCCAACGCCAGCTTTCTCGCGGCCGCGCTGGCGCTGGCGGTCGGCGCGTTGCTCGACCGGGCGCACTGGCGTTGGGCCGGCGGAGCGTTGTTGGTCGCGATGCCGTTGCTCCAGGCGCGGAGCTATTGGACCAGCTACGCGCAGACCCAGGCGCAGCCGATCCCGCCCGGCAGCCATCTCACGCAGATCCTGCGCACCATCACGGACGAGAACGACGTGCTGATCGTGTCCGGCTACGATTGGAGTGCGGTTGTCCCGTACCACGCCCAGCGGCGCGCGCTCATGTTTCACGGCGGCATGGACGACCGGACGTTGGTCGAGCGAAGCTATGCGGCGCTCGCCGGCGAGAGCATCGGCGCGTTGATCGTGAACGGGGCGCAACGCGCCAACCGGGCATTCATCGAGGCCACCACGGCACGGTTCGCCCTCGGGCCGCAACCGCTTTTCGGCCTCGGTGACGACGATGTCTACGTGCCGGCGAGCGTGTGGCCCACGGCGTTGGAGCTCGTGCGCACGATGCCGATCGCCGCGCTGCGGCTGGCGGCGGCGCCCGCGGCGGAGGCGGGCGAGGCGAAGGGAGGCGTGGTCGACGTGGCGGAGTTGCCGCCGATGATCCGACGGAACTTCCGCGGCTTCAGCCCGGAGC
>JAEZSJ010000377.1 GCA_023443985.1 Verrucomicrobiota bacterium
CATCGGGCAGGCCGCCCTCGTCTACGCCCAGGAGCACAACGGCAATCTCCCCGGCACCAACCTGCCCGCCACCGCCGGCACCACCGGATTCGTGCCCGTCGGCGCCACGCCCACCACCACGTTGTACGCCTATGCCGCCGCGCTCGCCCTCTCCGGCGGACTGAACAACGGTGCACTGTGGGTCTCCCCCTCGGACCTCACGGGCACGCAGGACCTCGGCAACATCCTCGACAACGCCCAGCCGCGGGACTTCGCCGCCGGCGCCCCGGCGTTCAACGGCGCGATCCTCAGCTACCAGGCGTTCAGCGGCCTGCGCACCTCCATGGGCGCCAACACTCCCGTCGTCTGGACGCGCGGCCTCACCGCCGCCACCGGCGCTTGGGACCCCAGCCGCCAGAACTCCGTCTACGGCGGGGACGGCGGCCACATCTTCTTCCTCGGCGGGCACGTACAGTTCTTCGACAGCCTCGGCGCCGACGAGGCCGGCGGGCGGCTCGTCACGGCGAACGGCGCCCGCACCCGGCAGATCCTCGGCACCGTGCCGGCACTCACCGGCGCGAGCGCGTGGCAGACCCCGCGCGTGCTCTCCGCCACCGGGGCCGGCACCGGCGCCGGCCTCGCGCACAACACCCCCGCCACCGGCGTGCCCTGAGCTTCCCGTCCGTCCCCCACCAGCCAGCCCCGAGGGGCCCCTGCACGCGGGGGCCCCTTTTTCGTTTCGCCCGCGCCACGGCCTCACCCGTAGCGTGCCCGCGATGCCGCTCTCCCCGTCCGCGACCCGCGCCCTGCTCGAACAGCTCGGCCACCGCCCGAACCGCCAGCTCGGGCAGAACTTCCTCGTCGACGGCAACATCGTCCGCAAGTCCCTCGAGCTCGCCGCCGTGCGGCCCGGCGACCGCGTGGTCGAGATCGGCCCCGGACTCGGCACGCTCACCGGCGAGTTGCTCGCCGCCGGCGCTGAGGTCTGGGCCGTGGAGTTCGACCCGCGGCTGCACGCACACCTCTCCACGACCGCCGTCCCCGCCGCCGGCGGCCGCCTCCATCTGCTGCACGGCGACGCCGTCGCGCATCCGCTTGCCGGCTACGATCCGGCGCAGGGCGATTTCAAGATCGTCGCCAACCTGCCCTACGCGATCTCCACTCCCTGGTTCGACGGCGTGCTCGCCGGCCCGCTGCCCGAGCGCACCGTGCTCATGGTCCAGCGCGAGGCCGCCGACCGTTTCCTCGCCGAGCCCGGCACAAAGAGCTTCGGCGCCATTTCGATCCTCCTGCAATCGGCCTTCGCCGCCGCTCCCGGCCACGCCGTGAGCCGCCACTGTTTCTTCCCGGCGCCCGACGTCGACTCCTACCTGCTCAACCTGCAACGACTCCCCGAGCCGCATCGTTTCAAGGAAGCGACCCGCCAACTCATCCGCGCCTGCTTCCAGCAGCGGCGGAAGCAGATCGGCGCGTTGCTCCGTCGCCACGATCCGGACACCCTCGCCATCTGGGAGCCCCGGCTCGCCCTCGCCGGGCTCGATCTCCGCGCCCGTCCCGAGCAGATTCCCGCCGCGCTCTGGCGGGAGCTCGACCAGTGCCTTCCTCCTCCGGCCGGCGATTGCGCGTCGGGGTCCGGTGCGCAATCACGGGCCGGCGTTTGATCAAAGGGTCGCCGCGGATACGATGCCGGGCCCCCCACGGCAACGGACAGCCCCTGCGTACCCGACGATGCCGATCCAGCCCTCATCCCGAACGACGGACGAAACCACCACGTCCGCCCTCGCCACGTATTTTGCCACGCCCTCGCGGCTCGCCCCCGGGGCGCTGCGCGAACAGGTGCAGGCACTCACGGCCAATCCGGTCGTCGACACCCTGCTGCGCACGTTCGGCGGCATGATCGCCGTCCTCAACGAGCATCGCCAGATCCTGGCGACGAACGAGGCCCTGCTCGAGATGCTCGGCGTGGCCTCCATCGAGGAGCTTCTCGGCCAGCGTCTCGGCGAGGCGCTGGCCTGCCCGCACTCGCTCGAGATGCCGGCCGGCTGCGGCACCAGCCGGTATTGCCGCACCTGCGGAGCGGCGATCGCCCAGGCGGTGGCGCTGCACCGGCAGAAACCCGCCGAACGCTACTGCGCCGTCGAGGTGCACCGCGACCAGGTGCGGGCCGATCTCGTCCTGCGGGTGCGCGCCAGCCCCCTGGAACTGGCCCAGCAGTCGTTCATCCTCCTCGTGATCGACGATGTGAGCCGGCAGCAGCAGAGCGCCCTCGCCGAGCGCTCGTTCCACCACGACTTGAACAACACCCTCACCTCGCTGCTCTGTGCCAGCGAGAACCTCGCCACCGCCCAGCGCGGCCCGCTGGCCGGCATGGCCGCCGAGGTCAACCAACTGGCGACGCGCGTCGCGCGCGAACTCGAGCTGCAGCGCCGCCTCGTCTCCGCGGCCGATCCCCTCGGCCTCGACACCCGGGAACAACCCCTTCGCCTCACCGCGGTGCTCGAGGGACTGCGCACCGTCGCCCAGCATCATCCGAGCGCCGCAGGCCGCCGGATCACGATTGTCCCCCCGGCCGAGGACCTCCTGTTCACCTCCGACGACGCGCTGCTCCTGCGCGTGCTGGCGAACATGGCCATCAACGCGCTCGAGGCGACCGAGCCGGGCGGGGAGATCCGCATCTGGGTCGAGCGCGAGGCCGCCACCCTCGGGTTCAACGTCTGGAACGGGACCGCCATCCCGCCTGAAGTCGCGCTGCGCATCTTCCAGCGCAACTTCACCACCAAGGGCAACCTCGGCCGCGGACTCGGCACGTATTCAATGAAGGTTGTCGCCGAACGACTGCTCCGCGGCCGCATCGCCTTCGAGACCTCCGAAAGCGAGGGCACCACCTTCGAGCTCGTGCTGCCCGTGTGAACCATCCCGGCCCAGCGCCCCACGGCGACGGCCCTTGTACCGTTGCCACGGTTGGTTTGCGCACTCCGCCCGCCACACCTTCTTCTCTCCTCCCTTCCGCATGAACCCGAACACATCCACCCTGTCCCGCCGCGACGCCCTGCGTTTCCTCAGCCTCATCGGCGCGGCCACCTTCCTCCCCGCTCTCGCAAACCGCGCCGCCGCCGATCCCGCGGCCGGCTCCCCCGCGGCCGGACCGACGCCCGCCCTCACCGGCGAACAGGCGGGATACTTCCGCTTCAAGATCGGCGCGTTCGAAGCCGTCGCGCTGGACGACGGCGGCTTCGGCGGCCCGCTCAACCAGGCGCCCTGGCCCACCGCGGGCCAGGACCGCCTGGCCGCGACGCTTGGCGACGCGTTCCTGCCACCCGACCGCTTCGGCATCCCCTTCACCGTGCTGCTCGTGCGCATGGGCTCCGAGCTCGTGCTCGTCGACTCCGGCTGCGGCACGCTGTTCGGCCCCACCAATGGCAGACTCGCCCGCCGCCTCGCGGCCATCGGCGTGAAGCCGGCACAGATCACCGCCGTCTACCTCTCCCATGCGCACGCCGACCACTTCGGCGGACTGCTCGACCCCGAGACCAAACAGCCGGTCTTCACCAACGCCCAGCACTTCATCCACCGCCGCGAGTTCGAGATCTGGACGGAGCGAGCGAGCGAGCTCTCCACCGCGGGCGTCGCCGCCGACTCGATCGCGGGCGCACAAACCTGTCTCAACGCCCTGAAGTCGAAGTGGCAGCTCATCGCCCCCGGCGACCGGCTGATCGAGGGCCTGGAGATCATCGACGCGCCCGGCCACACCCCCGGCCATGTCGCCTTCCAGTTCGCCTCGGGCGACGCGCAACTGCTGCACTTCGTCGACATCGCACACCACCACGCGATCTCGTTCGCGCATCCCGAAGTGCCGATCGTGTTCGATGTCCAGCCGGAGGTCGCCATCGCCACACGCCGCAAGCTGCTCGATCGTGCCGCCGCCGATCGCGCGCGGGTCTTTGGCGGGCACATGCCCTTCCCGGCGCTCGGCCACGTGCGCCGGATCGACGACCATTATCAATACGTGCTCGAGCCGGCTCCGGCCGTCTGAACGGCCTCGATACAGAGAAGAGTGCGACCGGGGAGCGACGGGGGTTGAGCCTCCCCTCGTCGTTGCCACCGAGCGCGCCGTCCGTCAGGGGCCGACCGGCGCCCGCGCCGGGTCGGCGGGTGCAGGCCGCCCGCGAGGGCCGGCCAGGCGCGCCAGCTCGCGTTCGAACTCCTCCAATACACTGGTGCGGCGATACCGGCCGACCCAAGCCAGGCCGTTGCGCCCCCACTCGGCGAGCTGCACCTCGCCGGCCGTCGCCATCGTCGCGGCGGTGCGGGCGACCGCGGCGGGGTCGTCGGGCGGCGCCACCAGCCCGAACCGCCCCTCGGCGACGGCCCGCGCCAGCTCGCTCGAGGCGTCGGCCACGGCAAGGATCGGTTTCGCGCACGCAAGCGCGGTCAACAGCTTGCTGGGGAAGAAGAACTGCCCCGTGCCCTTCTGTTGCGTGATCACGCACACGTCGGCGGCGACCAGCATCTCCGCGAAGGCGGCGTCGGGTTGTAGCGGAAGAAACGACACACTGGCGATCCCTTGTTGCGCGGCGGCTTGCACGAGCCCGGCCTTGCCCGCCCCGTCCCCGGCGACCACCCAGCGCAGTCCGGCCCCCCGGGTCCGGGCCGCAGCGTCGAGCAGCACGCCCAGCCCCTGCTTCACGCCCAGGTTTCCCGAATACACGAGCAGGAACTCCTCCCCGGCCAACCCGTTTCGGGCGTTGAAGGCCGTCCGCGCGTCCAGTCGCTCCGCCGCCGTCGCCGGGCCCGGCAGCGTGTCCGCCACCCAGTTGGGGAACGACAGCCGCCGTGTGTCGGGCACGCCCTTCGCCCGGAACGCCGCGAGCATGCCCGCCGAGATCCCTGAGACCGCGGCCGCCCGCCGGTAGGCGAACCGCTCCAGCGCGTAGAGTGCACGGGTGAAACGCCCCGGCCGCAGCATCCCCAGTCCGACCGCCGCGTCCGGTTGCAGATCCTGCACATGGAAGACGTATGGGCGGCGCCAGAGCCGCGACACCAGCCACGCCGGCACCGCCAGCGGCAACGGCGGCGACACCACGAGCAGCACATCCGCCCGCCGCAACGCAAGCACGCGGGGCAACGAGGTGGCCAGAAAGCTCGCCTCGTGCAGGATTCGTCGCAGCGCCGTCACCCGGGAGGGCACAAAATGCCAGCACCGCCGCACTGCCACCCCGGCCCGGCGCTCCGTGCGATACAGCGCGCCCCGGTCCTCCGGCCGCTTCCGCCACGCCGGATAATAGGGAAACGTCGTCACCATCTCCACCTCGTGTCCGCGCCCGGCCAGCCATTCGCAGAGGCCGGCATTGAAGGGTGCGATGCCGGTGGGCTCCGGCGCATAGTTGATTCCCCAGACCAGGATTCGCATCGGCGTGTCCGGATGCTGGCCTCGCCCCTACCGGCGTCAACGCCCTGCCGCGCACGCGTTACCCTGCTGCCTGTATCCGGGAAACCCCTAGTCTGCGCCCCTTGACTTCGCCCCCCTCCCGCCAACCATGCGGGAACCGGCTACCGCCCGGGGACGACTCCACCGTCCCTCCACCCGGCCCGTTCTCCATCACCCACGCTCCTCCGGTCGCCCCAACCCGCCGCCCCCGATGAAATCGATGCAGAGAACCCTCCTCGTCGCCCTCGCGATCTCCGTACCTGTGCTGTTCGGCGGCTACTTCCTGGCCAAGAAGGTCCTGTGGCCCCGCTACAAGGAGTACCGGGCCGCCAGCTTCGAGCGCAGCGCACGCGAGTACCTCGAGAAGGGCGACTTCGAGAACGCCATGCTCTTCGTCCGCAAGAACCTCGCGACCAACCAGCAGAACCCCGCCAACTGGCGCCTGGCCGCCGAGATCTCGGAGAAACGCCAGTCGCCCCAGGCGCTCTACTACCGCAAACGCCTGACCGCCCTGCAGCCCACCCTCGACAACCGCCTCAAGCTCCTGCGGCTCGCCCTCGAGCTCCGCGCCGACACCGAGGCCGTCGCCGCCGCGACCGCCGCCGGCCCGGAGGCGCGCGACTCCGCCGAGTTCCACGAGCTCGCCGCCCGCGCCTTCCTCCGCTCCGGCAACGCGATCCAGGCCAAGTACCATCTCATCACGCTATGCGAGCTGCGGCCGGAAAACCGCACCGCCAAACTCGACCTTGCCGAGATCCGCCTCGGCGACGCCGGCCCGGATGCGCGCACCACAATCCGCTCCGAGATCGGCGCACTCGCGACCGACCCGGAACTGCGCGCCCGCGCGCTCACCCTGCTGCTCAACGACGCCATCCGGCACGACGAGGGCCGCGAGGCCCTCGCCCTCGCCCGCCAGCTTCAGCGCGACGCCGACCTCTCGGTGGTGGAGGGTGTCGTCGTCGCCGATGCGCTCGCACGTTACGACACCGACTCGCTGCCGCCCTACCTCGCCCAGCTCCAGGCGCTCGCAGCGGAGCGGCCGGCCGACATCGCTCGTATCGGCCTTTTCCTTATCGCCAAGGGCCGCGCAACCGAGGCCAAGGAGTGGCTCGCGACCATCCCACCCGCGACGAAGGACAACGTCGTGCTCCAGCGCCTGGCCGCCGCGATCCATGCCGATCTCAAGGAGTGGGCCGAACTCGAGGCATTCCTGCGCCGCTGCAACTGGAGGGAGGCCGAGTTCGAGCGCCTCCTGTTCATCGCGATGGCGCAGCTCCGGCAGGGCAACACCGCCGCCTTCGGCGAGACCTGGCGGCTCGCCCTCACCAGCGCCGGCACCAACACCACCAAGCTCGAGATGCTCCGCCAGCGCACCACGCTCTGGGGCTGGGCCGACCAGCGCATCGAGGTTCTCTGGCGCCTCTTCCAGCAGAACCCGCGCGACACCGCGATCTACCAGCAGCTCTACGCGTACGAACGCGGCCGCGGCCACACCGCCAACCTCAACCGCCTCTTCTCACGGCTGCTCGAGGTCGCGCCGGGCGACGTGAACGCAAAAAACAACTACGCCTACACCGCGCTCCTCCTCGGCCAGGCCTCCGCGCGGATCGTCAACCTCGCCCGCGACGCCAGCACCGCCGAGCCGAAGAACCCCTACTTCGCCACCACCTATGCCCTCGCGCTCCTCCGCTCCGGCCAGCCGGCCAAGGCCCGCGAGGTCCTCGAATCGATCGACTCCTTCCAGCTCTGGCAGCCCGAACGCGCCCTCATCC
Source organism: Verrucomicrobiota bacterium (assembly GCA_023443985.1). GTDB lineage: Bacteria > Verrucomicrobiota > Verrucomicrobiia > Opitutales > Opitutaceae > CAJCBL01. The sequence goes on from JAEZSJ010000377.1 coordinate 7,180, forward strand.
AGGCCTCCGTGCTCGCCGCCACCGGCGGCACCGACGACGCCGAGACCCTGCTCGGCACAGTCGACGACCGCGCCTTCCTCCCCGAGGAGAAGGCGTTGTTCGCCCAGACCCGGTCCGAGATCGCCGGCCGCCGCCGCGACACGGCTCGGGAGAATCAGATCGCCGAGACCGTCGCCGCCAGCCGTGGCGCCATCGCCACCAAGAGCGTGCTCGCCCTGCTGCCAGCCCCGTTGCGCAGCAATCCCACCCTCCAGATGGAACTCGCCGATTCGCTCTACGCCCGCGACGAGTTCGCCTCGCTCGCCAAGGAGGTCGGCGGCGCCGCCTGGGAGCGCAACGACTTCCTCCGCCTCGCCCTGCTGGCCTACGCGCAACGCCGCCTCGACCGCGGCTCCGAGTCCCGCGACACGTGGCGGCTCGCGGTCAACACCGCCGGAACCCGCAGCGACCTCCAACGCGTGCTCGCCACCCTGGCGGGCAGCTGGAACTGGGAGGACGAACGCATGGACGTCCTCGGCCGCATCCTCGTGCGCGAACCCGGGGACCAGGCCATCCTCGACGAGTTGGTGGCCTACTACACCCGCCTACGGCGCACCGCCGACCTCGCGCGCATCTACGGCGCCACCCTCGCAGCCACCAACGCCTCAGCCACGAACCGGGCCCACTTCGCCTACTTCAGCCTGCTTCTGGGCACCAACACCACCGAGGCGCACGTCGCCGCCAAGGCGGCCTTCGACCAGAACCCGGCGGATCACGTCGCGGCCCGCGCACTCGCACTCTCCCTCTGGCGACAAGGCCAGGCACGCGCCGGTATCCAGATACTCGGATCGAACACCGTCCGCATCGCCCCGGACACGGATCTGTCGCTGGTGCTCGCCCTCCTCCATCAGGCCGACGGCGACGCCGACACCGCGCGGCGGCTCCTCGCCCACGCGCAGCTGGCCGAAGCGTTGCCCGAGGAGCAGGCGCTCGCCGACGACCTCACCCGTCGCCTCGCCGAACACTCCTGAACGACGCGAGGCGATTCGCTTGTCACAGTTGCCGGGCGGGCCGCCCGTGAAGCGTGACCCTGCCGCACGCGCCGTTCCGCAACGCGCCGCGTTTGCCCACACGGATCACTCCGCAACGCAACTCGTGCGGACCGCAGACACGCACCACGGTGCAAACGGACGGCTGGTCGCGCAGTTCTTCAAACCACGCCGACAGCCACCGCCGACACCCGAGTCCCAATACACCTGCGGACGCCGCAGGCAGAACGCCGCCACCGGCCGCACAGGAAGCCCGCCCTCGCCGCCTGCGCTGCTCCGCCAGACGCCGCGTTTGCCCGCCGTCTGGTCGAGATCCCAAAGCAAATCGCCCGCACCTTCAGGCGGTGCGGGCGATTCGTTTTCGCGACATCCGCCCATGGGGCTCGTCGCCGTGGACAACGTTCGCCTCAGGCGGGAGTCGGCGCCGACGCCGGACCGGAGGCCCCGAGATCCGAGGATGAAACCTTCTTGTCGGAACCAGGACCGTTCTTCGCGGGTTTGTCGTCAAGCACCGGCGGCACGTTGTGGACCACCGGCGAGAGGATGCGGCCTTCGTTGATGATCTCCATCACGTGCTTGCCCTCGATCGTCTCGTACTGGAGCAGCGCCTCGGCGATCCCGTCGAGCGCGGCGCGGCGTTCTTTGAGAATCTCAGTGGCACGGGCGTACTGCCCGTCGACGATGCGGCGCACCTCGGCGTCGATCTTCTGGGCGGTCGCCTCGCTGAAGCTTTCGGTGCGCGAGATCTCGCGGCCGAGGAAGATGGTGTCCTGGTTCTCGCCGTAGGCGATCGGTCCGAGCTCGCTCATGCCCCAGTCGCACACCATGTGCCGCGCGAGTTTGGTGACCTGCTGGATGTCGCTCGCCGCTCCGTTGGAGATGTCGTCGAAGACGAGTTCCTCGGCGATCCGGCCGCCCAGCGCCATCGCAATGCGGTTGAGGACCTCCTTCTTGCCGAGGCTGAGGACTTCCTTCTTCGGCACGTACATCGCCATGCCGAGCGCGCGGCCGCGCGGCAGGATGGTGACCTTGTGCAGCTGGCTCTTCTCGTCCTCGAGCACCGCACCGATCAACGCGTGGCCGGCCTCGTGCCAGGCCGTCATCCGCTTCTCCCCTTCGTCCATCATGCGGCGGCGTTCGCGGCCGAAGAGGATCTTCTCCCGCGCATCCTCGATGTCGATGCGCTCGACCTTCTTCTTGTTGCGACGGGCGGCCATGAGCGCGCCCTCGTTGAGAAGATTGGCGAGCTCGGCGCCCGAGAGTCCCGCGGTGGCGCGGCCGATCTCCGCGAGGTCCACGTCGTCGGCCAGGTTGATCTTCTTCGCGTGCACGCGGAGGATCTGCTCGCGGCCGACCATGTCCGGCAGGTCGATGAAGACTTGGCGGTCGAAACGGCCCGGGCGCAGCAGCGCGCTGTCGAGCACGTCGGGGCGGTTGGTCGCCGCGATGATGATCACGCCCTCGGTGGTGTCGAAGCCGTCCATCTCGACGAGCAGCGAGTTGAGCGTCTGCTCACGTTCGTCGTTGCCGCCGCCGAGTCCGGCGCCGCGTTGGCGGCCCACCGCGTCGATTTCGTCGATGAAGATCAGGCAGGGCGCGTTCTTGCGGCCCTGTTCGAACATGTCGCGCACGCGGCTCGCGCCGACGCCCACGAACATCTCCACAAAGTCGGAACCGCTGATCGAGAAGACCGGCACGTCCGCCTCGCCGGCCACCGCCTTGGCGAGCAGCGTCTTGCCCGTGCCCGGAGGGCCGACCATGAGCACGCCCTTCGGGATGCGGCCGCCCATCTTCTGGAACTTCTTCGGGTCCTTCAGGAACTCGACGATCTCGGCGACCTCCTCCTTCGCCTCGTCGCAACCGGCCACATCCTTGAACGTCACCTTGTCGCGATCACGCGTGAGGAGTTTCGCACGGCTCTTGCCGAAATTGAGCGCACCCCGGCCGGCCGCGCGGATCTGGCGTACGAAGAGGAAATAGAAGACACCGATGATCAGGCCGACCATCAGGATGTTCATCGCGATGCTCGAGAGCAGCGTCTCGGCCGCGGGCTCGCGGAAAAGCCGCGTCGCCTGGAGCCGGGCCATGTTGGCGTCGATCATGCGGCCCGCGGCCGTGAACCGTTCGCTGTCGAGCCCGTCGGCGTTCTTCTGCGGCGCTGTGAACTTGCCGGTGATCACCGAGTAGAACGGCCCGCCCGCCGGGTCCGCCTTGATCTCACCCTCCTTGATCTCGCCCTTCTCCGCGAGCTCCACCACCTGCTGGATGTTGAGCTTCACCGGCGCGGCCTTGCCGCCGGTCGGGATGGTCGCCACGGCGACCGCGAGCGCGATGATCGCCGCCCAGATCAACCACACCTTGGGCTGGAAACCCTCGGGACGTGAATTCTTCAGCGGACGGCGTTTGGGATTTTCGTTGTCAGACATGACCGGTGGTGGAGGCGGACAGTGAATTGGCAGGCAGATATGTCAATTGAACGGCCAACGCAGTTCCAGCCGTGATCCGCCGCTCGTGGGCCGGCGGCAAACCGGGCACCCACACGATCGCGCCGTCACCTCCGCAGACGATCGGCAACCGCCGCCGAATCGTGCGTTCCACTCGGCGATTCACGAACTGATCCTGCAGCTTCACCGCCGCCGCCGCCCCGAGCGCCCGGTAACGGTCGCCACCCCGCCACTGGCGGATGAGAAACTCCGGCGGATTTTCCATGGCGAGAAACACCGTCCGTGAATGCTCGAACTCGCCCGCGCAGATCCGCCGCCGCAACTCCGCGTCCAGCGGAGCGATTTCGGCCCGCAAGCGTGCACCGTCGGGCAGCTCCACCTCGCCTGGGACCCTGAGCGCCGCGCCCGCCCAGGTCGCCGGCTCAGGCCCGCGCTCCACGAGCCGGACAGCCCTGTCGTCGGTCGCCAGGAAACGTTCCGCGCCGACGCTCGCCTTCCAGCGCCGGCCTTCCCGCACCGCGCCCAACAACTCCGCGAAGGCCGCGCGACCGAACGCCTCCCCGATCCCCTGCGCCAACAGCCAACGGCGCAACGCCCGCCGTGTGATCGCCACCGGAAACTCGCGCAACCCCGCCACAGGCAACTCCCCGCCGAGCGGCCGCGGCAACACCCGATCCACCCACGCCTCCAGCGCATCGTCGTCCTCCTCCAGCAGCTCGCGGGCGCGCGCCACCGCCGCCGACAGTTCCTCCGGTGCCGACTCGCGCCACGGGGGGATCACCCGGTTGCGCAGCCGGTTCCGGAAGTACGCCTCGCCATGGTTCGTCGCATCCTCGCACCACGGCACGCACGCCGCGCGCAACACCGCGGCGATCTCCGCCTTCGGCACCGCGAGCAACGGCCGCAGCCGCACCGTGCCGTTCGCCCATCGCTGCACCGGCCGGGGCGCCGCCAAGCCGCGCGCACCACTCCCGCGGCTGAGCCGCAACAACATCGTCTCCACAACGTCGTCACGCTGGTGCCCCAGCCAGAGCGCCCGGGCGCCGACTTCGCGCATCACCCGTTCGAGAAACGCAAACCGCGCGTCGCGGGCCTGCGCCTCGGACACGTCGGTTCCGCACCCCCACTCCGCCGCGCCGACGCGCAGCTCCACGCCAAGCGCCGCGCACAACTCCCTGCAGAACGCCTCGTCACCATCCGCCGCCGCGCCGCGCAGCCGGTGATTGAAGTGCAACGCGACCAGGCGCGAAGCGCCGTGCGATCCGGCGAGTGCCAGCAGGAGCGCGACCGAGTCCGCGCCGCCCGAAAGCGCCACGCACCACGGTTCGTCGGCCCGCGCCTCCGCGTCGAGCCAGCCGCGTACCCGCTCCGGCCAACATGCCGGCGCCAGCGCCCGGCCCACCGCCGCGGCAGCGGCCCGCACGTCGAAGTCGGCCGGCAGATTCATCGCCGGACATTCCACAGTGGACCGCGCCAGCGGGGCAACTCCATTGGCACGCACTGCAACGGGGTGCAGCGCAACCGCCGCGGGGCCAATTGACATATCCACTCTCTCCCGCCAGCGTCGGCGCCTCGATCCTGCGCCCGTGGTGCCGACGGTTCCGTCGTCGTCCCACCGGCAGCCCGAGTTCCCCTCTGCTACCCCCGTCCGCCGTCATCCTTCCGAAGCGCCGGCCGTTCTCCCGACAACTTTCCAACCCTCTTCACCCATGCTCATCTGGCGTTTCTTCCACGGCGGTCCCACCAACTGGGTCTGCAAGATCACCAACGGATCCATCCGCAAACAGGGCCTCGGCATCTCGTTCTACTACCTGCCGGATCGCACGACGGTCGTCAGCGTGCCCACCGGCGTCGTGAACACCGACTTCCATTTCGAGGAGCGCTCCAGCGACTACCAGACCGTGCACGTGCAGGGCATCCTGACCTGGCGCATCGTGCAGCCGGAGAAGGCGGCGCAGTTGCTCAACTTCTCCGTCAACGCCACCGGGCAGCACCTCTCGGAGGACCCTCAGAAGCTGGAGGAGAAGCTCCAGAACCTCGTCGCCGTCCTCGGTCGCCGCACGCTCAAGGCGCTCCGCCTCGAGGAGTCGCTGAAGGCGGCCGACACCCTCGGCGACGCGCTGCGCGTCGCGTTCAAAGAGGAGCCCTATCTGCAAAGCCTCGGCATCGAAGCGATCTCGGTCGAACTGCTGGCCATCAAGCCGGAGCCCGAGGTCGGCCGCGCCCTCGAGTCGGCCACGCGCGAGTTGTTGTTGAAACAATCCGACGACGCCACCGCCCAGCGCCGCCTCTCCGCCCTCGAGAACGAGCGGGTGCTCAACGAGCGCGAGGCCAACAACGATCTCGCGAAGGAGAAGGCCTCCCGCTCCGTAGCCGAGACGCGCGAGAACCACGCCCGTCTGGAACAGCAGCACGCCATCCAGATGGCCGAGCAGAAGCAGCAGGCCGACCTCGCCCGCCGCGCCCGCGAAGTGGAGACGGTCCAGACCGAGAAGCTCGGCGAGACCCGCACCGAGGCCACGCGCAACCAGATCGCCATGCAGGGCGCGCTCGAGCTCGCCGGCCAGGAGAAGCAACTCGCCGAGGCCCGGCTCGAGGTCGCCCGCAAGGACGCCGAGGCCGAGAAGGCGCGCACCGAGGTGTTGTTCGGCGCGCTCAAGAGCCTGTCGCCCGAGCAGCTCCAGTCGCTCGCGCTCATGGGCGCGCAGCCCGGCGCCTCCATCGCCAACGCCTTCCAGCGGCTCGCAGAGCGCGCCGGCAACATCGGCCAGCTCAACATCTCCCCGGATCTCCTGCAGTCGCTCCTGCAACAGCCGCCGCTGAGCGATCCCGCCGCCCGCAGCCAACGCGGCGCCTGACGCCCCCGCGCCACGATGCAGGAGCGTCTCGAACGCAAGTTCGTCGTCGTCACCCGCCGCACCCGTCTCAAGGAGATGGTGGCGCGGCACTCCACGTTGTCTCAGGCCCGTTTCCGCGCCCGCGCCGAGGGCAGCGACTGGGCGGATGTCGAGGCCGAGCACGGCAATTACGAGCGCACACTCGACACCCTGCGCAGCCGCCTCGCCGCCCACGCCCGCGTGGTGACACTCGAGCGCGGCTACCTGCCCACGCACCTCTTCGGGCCGCAGGACATCCTCGTGTGCGTCGGCCAGGACGGCCTCGTGGCCAACAGTCTCAAGTACACCACCGGCCAGTATGTGCTCGGCGTGAACCCCGACCCGGCGCGCTTCGATGGTATCCTGCTCGGCTGGAACGGCAGCGACACCGACCGCCTCGTGGCCGACGCCGTGCGCGCCCTCGACGAACGCCTACCCTCCCGCAAGGTCTCGATGGCCGAGGCCAAACTCTCCGACGGCCAGTCGTTGCGCGCCGTCAACGACCTCTTCATCGGCCTGCGCGACCACGGCTCGTCGCGCTACCGGCTCGCGCTCGGCAAACGCAAGGAGCGGCAGAGCTCGAGCGGCGTGCTGGTGACCACCGGCCTCGGCGCGACCGGCTGGCTGAAGTCCGTCGTCACCACCGCCAGCGCGGTGGCCGCCCTGCTGGACCATCGCGAGTCGCCCGGCGGGCGCACAATCCAGATGCCTTGGGACGCGCGCGAGTTGATCTTCTCGGTACGCGAGGCGTTCCCCTCGAAGTGGACACAGACCGGCCTCGTCTTCGGCAAAGTGAAAGGCGACGAGCCGCTCGTCATCGAGTCCGAGAACGCCGAGGGCGGCGTTATGTTCTCCGACGGCATGCAGCACGACGCGCTGGAATTCAACGCGCCGCTGCGCACCGAGATCGGTCTCGCCGCCGTCGCCGGCCGCATCGGCTGGCCCGAGAAGAAGGGGCGGTGAGGACACGCATGGGCGCGTTCAGTCCTGCAACGGCTGAAGATTCGTCCCCGGCGCGCTCCAACCTAGCTCAACAAGTGGCTGGCCCACCGTTCCGATTCGCTCCGGGCGAGCAGAACCCTCTGGGTTCGGCTCCTCTGTATTTGATCTTTCCGTCATCCTCTTGAAGGACCTGCAACCGGACCAACTCAGAGAACACCTGAGAAATCTTCGCTTCTTCTATGCCTCCGGTAGTCTGAAACATCGCAGCAATAGATCGAAGCACACCGTCTTTCCGTTTTGCTCCGAGCTTCACCAGACGCGGCGCGGCATACTCCGCAATCGCCTTAACACTCATCGTCTTCGCGACTGGGCCTGCGATGGCCGCAGGTTTCTTGGGGCAAATAACTAGATCCAAAGCGTCAAACTCCTCGGAAGACATCTCGACGACAACATTTCCGGTAGATGTGAGGCCAATCTTTTTCATGTTTGTTGCCTAACGGCGGGATTCACAAGCACTCGGCGATAGATCGTGGGTGAAGATAAGCGGGGTCGAGCCCCATCGGGTGATCCGTCTTCCGGAAGCGCTTTGACGCAAAGACCACCTCGCTGGCGGCTTGGTCGGTTCGGAGAAGACGCTGGGGGCGGCGGGGCTCACGATCGGGCAGCGTAGCGGCGGGTCCGATGCGAGCAAGGGTGTTGTCGGGAGTTGGCTCCAGGTAGGGCGAACCCCAATGCTGTCCGGTCATAAGTCGCTGAAGGTCAGTTGCTCAGGAATATCAGCTGGTGGTGGAGTTATATCGTTTTCTGCAAACAGTTCAGCCAGAGGCACTTTGTGAAGTGCATGAACGGAGACGATTTGCAGTACGGTGGTGAGGTTCTGCGGCAGGCACAGACGTTTGCGGGTGATTGCCACGCACAGGTAGGTACAGATCGCCGACCAGAGCTGCACACGGATCGCGTTGGGCGAGGTGCCGTAGAAAGCGCGGATGCGCAGGTTCTGTTTGATCCAGCGGAAGAACAACTCGATCTGCCAACGTTGTCGGTAGAGTTCAGCGACGGTGGCGGTCGGCAGAACCCAGTTGTTGGTCCAGAAGGCCAGGCGCCGGCGATGTTCGGAGTCGAAGACGCTGACCCGCCGCATCTGTCCGGGCCAATGGCGGCGGGAGTCGTCGCCGGTGAAGCGAATGGTCTGATCGGAGCGCAGGCTGCCCGAACGATCCACCGCACGGGACTGCCGCACGTAGTAGCGCACCGCGTCGCGTTCCCGGACCACGAAGAAGGCGCCGGCGGCTGCCAGCCGGGAAAGGCGGATCAGATCGATGTATCCACGATCCATCACATAGAAGCTGCCCGGCTCGACCGGCATCTGGTCGAGGATGGCGGAATCGCCGTGCTCGGCGTGGGTGATGGCGACGAACCGGGCAGCGGTCCCCGCAGTTCCAGCAACGTGTGCAGCTTCACCGCCGCATCGGTTCCGGTCCAGTTGGCCCACGGACAAAGCGCGATGCTCAGGTCGATCAACGAGGAGTCCAAGGCATAGACCGGTGCATCGAGATCGAGCGCGTGCGGTTCGTCTGCGTAGAGCTCGCGCGCCCGCGGCATCAACCAGTGCGCGAGATCGGCGAAGAGTCGCCAGTCCCTCTGCTCGTTGGCGTCGGCCAAGGTGCTGCGTGCCACCCGCGAGCGGAATCCCAGATGGTAGGCCAATCGCGGCTGCGCCCCGAGACAGGCCTCGATGTCGCGCAGGCTCTCGCGAAAGGTCAGTTGCGCGAATCCCAGCGCCAGGAAGTGCTCCCACGCTTTGAACTTCAACCGCGCCGAGCTCTGGTCATGGCGCTGCGCCAGTCGCTGGAACAACCAGTGCGGAACTACATCGACGATCTGCGAGAAGACGGTTCGCCCGACGTGCATCGGGCGCCAACAGCATCCGCAGCGCTGGCCGAGTTCAAATCGTGAGCAGGCTCAAAATCAGCCTAATGCCCATGCTTCCGGAACTTACGAAACTCGAGACCTCCGTTCACCGGACAGCATTGGG
>JAEZSJ010000046.1 GCA_023443985.1 Verrucomicrobiota bacterium
CGCGAAGGGTGCCGCCACGGCGGGCGGGTCGGCCGCGGCGGAGCCGCCGAAGGCCGCGGCGCCGAAGCCGAAGGCCGGAGCGGGCGAGGCGCCCCGCGAGTTCGTGCTGCATTTCCGCGCGGTGGAGAAGGGGCTCGCCTGCGAGGCGTACTGGGTCGAGCCCGGTGGCCAGCGCGTCCCGGCGTTCGGCGCGGGCAGCGCAAACACGTTGCAGCTCAGCTCGGCGGATCGCACCCGGGCGATCGGGCTGGCGACCTACGCGCGCAAGGCGCACTTCCACTTCCACCCGGAGTCGCACGCCTACGTGCTCGAGCTCGTGCGCGAGATTCCGGATTTCCTGCGCAACGTGCTGCCGCAGTGGCGCAAACATTTCACGGTGGAGGTCGACCCGGCGGTGAAGGAGCTCCAGGACGGCCCGCGAGCGATCGAGATCGAGGCGCAGGCGGTGCGCAGTCGCGGCGGCGCCGGCATCGATCTGCGCTGGGTGTTCCGGGCGGGCGAGCGCCTGCTCTCCGCCACCGAGGTCGAGGAGGTCACCCGTCATGCCGGGCAGCAGGTGCTGCTGCCGGGCGTGGGCATCGTGGCGTTGGCCGTGGAGAAGTGGGATGGAGTCCAGAGCTGGAGGCGGATGACGGCCGACCTGCATGGCGACACCGTGCCGCCGTATCTCGTCTTCTCGCTGTTCAATGAGGCGCGCTGGAAGGTGACGCTCACCGCCGAGCTTGAACAATGGAAACAGCGCGTGCTCGGCGACGGCGCCGTGGCCGAGTCGAAGCTGCCCGCTTTTCTCCGCCAATACCAGCAGCGCGGCGTCGCGTGGATGCACCACCTGTGCGAGACCGACTGCCATGGGCTGCTTGCGGACGAGATGGGTCTGGGCAAGACGGTGCAGGTGCTCTCGCTGCTCGCCTCGCGGCCGCAGGCCAAGCTGCGGCACATCGTGGTGTGCCCGGCCAGCGTGGTGCCGGTGTGGCGCGAGGAGGCCGCTCGGTTCTTCCCGCAGCTCAAGGTCGAGACGCTCAAGAACGGCCACGATTTCGGCACCCATCCGGAGCCCGCGCTCTGGCTGGCCAGCTATGCCCAGCTGCGCAAACACCGCGAGCTGCTGGCGGCCGCGGAATTCGGCTACGCGATCCTCGACGAGGGGCAGTTCATCAAGAACCCCGACGCGAAGGTGACGCACGCCTGCTACGCCATCCGCGCGCGACACCGCTTCGTGCTCAGCGGCACGCCGCTGGAGAACCGCCAACTCGACCTCTGGTCGATCTTCCGGTTCCTCCTGCCCGGGCTGCTCGGCACGCGCGCGGGGTTCGAGGCGGCGCTGCAACGCGACCGCGACGGCACGACCGAGCGGCTGCGGCTGCAGATCACGCCCTTCGTCCTCCGCCGCACGAAGGACGAGGTCGCCAAGGAGCTTCCCGCGAAGGTCGTCATGGACCTGCGCTGCCCGCTCACCGACGCGCAGCGGCTCGAGTATGCGAAGATTTGCGACGAAGGCCTGCGGCGGCTCGGGAGCGACCTCGGCTCGGCGATGCGCGAGAAGTCGTTCGGGCTGTTCGCGCTGCTCACGCGGCTGCGGCAGGCGTGCTGCGACCCGGACCTGCTGCCGTGGGTCAAGGCCGGCACGGAGGAGAGCGGCAAGTTGAACATGCTCGTGGCGAAGCTCGCGGAGGTGCTCGCGGGCGGCCACAAGGTCGTGATCTTCTCGCAGTTCGTGATGTTCCTCGACCGGGTGCGCGAGGTGCTCGCGGCGCAGTTCCCGGACGTGGCCCGCTTCGAGCTGACCGGCGGCACGATCGACCGGCAGAAGCCCGTGCAGCAGTTCCAGAACGCGCCCGACCGGGCGATCATGCTGGTGAGCCTCAAGGCCGCCGGCACCGGCATCACGCTGCACGCCGCCGACTACGTCTTCCTGCTCGACCCGTGGTGGAACCCGGCGGTGGAGGACCAGGCGATCGACCGCGTGCACCGCCTCGGCCAGACGAACCCGGTGTTCGTGTACCGCCTGATGACCGCCGGCACGATCGAGGAGCGTATCCAGGCACTGAAGGCGGAGAAGAAGGCGATGTTCGACCAGATCGTCGGCAAGTTCCGCACGGAGTTCGACCTCTCGCAGCACTTCGCTTCGCTCGACAGCCTGATCAAGCTCGCCGCCGCCACGCCCGAAACGGAGTCCGAGTCGGAGCTGGGCGAGGGATGAGCGGCGGCGCGGGGGCGCCGGATCCTTCGTCAACCGGGAGGAAGTGCCTGGTCCAGCCGCGAGAGCCAGTGGTCGAGGAAGGTCCGGGCCTGGTCGTGGCGCGCCCGGTATCGGCCCAGGTTCCAACGGTGGAACAGCGAGTTGAAGACGAGGCCGACGACAAAGGCGGTGATCGGATTGCAGACGAGAAGGAACGTGTTGGTGCTGTCCTGCAGCGCCGGGGCGGCACTCCAGGTGGAAAGGTGCGGCCCGAGGTGGAGGGCGGCGAAGACCAGTCCGATGCCGGCGAGCAGGGTCCACGCGAGGATGGTGGCGCAGCCCATCGACGGTCTGGTGCCGGCGTAGGCTTCGGGTGTCACCGTCACGGTGCGCAGTCGGGTCGAGAGGTTGCGCACGGCGAGGATGCTCCTGTCCTGGAGCAGCAGGGCGAGGCGATGGCCGCCGCGCGCCGGCACATCGATATTGCGGAAGTCGAGGCGGTCCTCGACGCCGTTGTCGTACCGCACCCAGAGCTCGCGGAAGCTCTCGTGCACGGTTTCGACCGGGGCGACATGGCTGAACCCGGTGCCCTCGTAGGAGAGGCCCGCTCCTCCGCCGCCCACGACCGAGGATCGGGTGTGGCTGGAGGATTCGAGCACAGTGCACCAGGCAATGAGCGGGGATGTGGCGGGCACGGTTGGCATGGCGGTCACCAGGGAATGGCGTTCATCGGATCGGGTTGGATCCGCTCCGACGGAGCGAGAGCTGCAGAGATGGCTTCGGCATCGGCGGGGCGCGAGGTCGGGGCGCATGGCGGCGTGCCGGGGTTGCCTGACCGCGGGGCGTTTGCGGGCCCCCGGCGCCGAACCGCCGAACGGCACCGCATCACACTCTGTATTCGCATACCGAGATGTCTGATGCCCGGATGAAGGCAATCGGTCAATACACGGAAGAACACAAAGAGGCCCAACGCCCGTTTCCAGGGACGGGACCTCATCCAGCACTTCGCCTCGCTCGACCGCCTGCTCAAGTCCGCCGCCGCCACTCCCGTGGAAATGCGGCGCGGTGACGGCCGCCGGTGGGCGGACGCACCTTCCGGCGGCGAACCAGGACCGCGGCGGTGCGACGGGAACTTTTTCCGCGTTGCGAAACTTTGGGCCGTGCCGCACGTCTAACGCCCACGCCTATGTTCCTCGCCGTCGTCGATTGGGTCCGCGTGTTCAAGGAGGCCGGTTTCCTGGCCTACCCGCTGTTGCTCTGCTCCGTGGTCGTGGTGTTCATCATCATCGAGCGGGCGATCGCGTTGCGCACACCGTCGGTCCTGCCGCCGGAACTGGCGGAGGCGGTGCTGTTGAACAAGGCGACCTCGGGCGGACGTTACTCGGTGCTCGGCCGGTTGATCGAGTTTGCCGAACGGCACGCCAGCGATCCCGACGCGACGAAGGCGTATGCGCGGCTCGAGGTGATGAAGATGGAGCGCGGTGTGCGCTACCTCGACACGATCTACACCGGCGCGCCGTTGCTCGGCCTGATCGGCACGGTGTCGGGCCTGCTCGGGGCGTTCGCCAGCACGCGCGACCAGGTGACGGGCCTGCCCGACCCGGGAAAGTTCTCGCAGAGCGTCGGCTATGCGCTCTCGGCGACGCTGCTCGGTCTGGCGGTGGCGCTGCTCGCGCTGGTCGGCAACGGTTTCATTCAGCGCCGCATCGACCACCACACCGCGCAGCTCGACGTGCTGCTGGAGCGCGTGATCGCGCGGGTGCGGCCGAAGGCCGAGTCCGTGAAGGCGGAGGATTCGGCGGCGCCATGAGCCTGCGCAGCGACCGCTACCGCCGGCCCGAGCTGCCGCTCGTGCCCCTGATCGACGTGCTGGTGATGCTCGTCTTCTTCACCTTTGCGACGATGCAGTTCCGCGAGGCCCGCGGCGGCACACTCAACCTGACGCTCCCGAAGGTGGAGACGGCGGGCAAAAACGTCTTCCACAGCCAGGTGGTGATCGCCGTCGACAAGGACGACCGTGTGCGCGTGACGATCACCGGCAACAACGGCGAGCTGGTCCTCGACAAGCGCGAGGCGACGGTCGACGACATCGAGAGCGTCGCCGGCGAGCTCTCCAAGGTGGACAAGAACATCACCGTGCTCATCCGCTCCGACGAGAACGCCCCACTGAAGAGCGTGACGAAGGTGATGGATCTCTGCCGTAAGAACGGCCTGAACACGATCCGCCTGCAGACGCGTTGAGCGAGGTCAGGATTCGGCGCGGTCGGCGGACCGGCAGATGCCGGGCGTGGCCTCGTTGAGCGCGTCGACGAAGGCTTGGGGATCGTCGGGCGAAACGACGATCTTGCGGGCGCCGAATTCGAGCACGACCGCGTGGTCCGGGTGCGTCACGTACGCGCGGTACCGGCCGATGACGGCGTTGCGGTAGAGCCCGCTGATGCAGAACATCCCGCCGTTTCCGAAAAGGCGCACCGAGCCCATCATGGCGTGGGGGTTGGCCTCGAACGCCGAGAGCTCCGCCAGATCGAACGTGGTGGCCCAGCCGAGGCGATGGATCCACAAGCGACCGTCGCGCACGCTGAAACCGTTCACCGACAGCAGCAGGGATCCCAGGATCAACGCCCAGAACAGGATCCGGAGCGCGGCCGGCGGAAGCCAGGCCGGCTGCAGCGGGAGATCCCAGAGGCTGACCGCCGCCGCGAGGGCGATCACCGCGGCCGTGACGATCTTCACGGTGCGGCACCATGGCGCGCGAAAATGCGTGCGCACGCCCGTGCCGCGGAGTTGCTCGGCCGGCAGGCCGAACGCCTCGGCGACCAGGCGCAGGGTCTCGGCGGAGGCCTCCGTGCCGCCTTCGAGGCGTTGCACGGTGCGGGGACTCAGGTGGGCGCGCTCGGCGAGTTGTTCCTGGGTCCAGGAGCGTTTCTGGCGCTCGAGCTTGAGGCGGGATGCAAAGGTCATGCCGGTGGTGTCGTTCATAACGCCGCGATCCTAGCGGGCAACCGCCCGCCAGCGCCACGTCGGCAGGCCGCCAATCGACCGCCAATCAGCCGACAGCGGGGGTGTGGCGCGTATTCGGATCCCCGGAAAAAGCGGGAGACTGGTCGAGCTCGAGCCAACGGGCCGCGGCGAGCAACAGCACGGCCCAGGTGCAGAGGATCGCGGGATTCTGGAAGACGAAGTCGCCCCAGGCGTGCACCACCGTGAGCGCGGCGCCGAGCGCGACGGGCAGCGCGAGGGGGTTGGACCAGAAGCGGCGGCGAAGCAGCTGAGCTCCGAGCCAGCCCGCGGCTCCGAGGAGGAGGGCCGCCCCGGCGAGGCCGTATTCGGTGGGAAACTCGAGCACGTCGTTGTGCGCATGCTCCCAGAACTTCCGCCGGGAGATGCCGGAGTAGTAGATGTCCGGATAGCGGGACACATACCCTGGGAAACCGTAGCGGAAACAGCCGGCGCCCCAGCCGAGCACCGGCCGGGCCTTGAACATGTCGATGGTGGCGGCGTGGGCCTGGGTGCGGTCGCGGGCGGAAGCCACGGGATCGACCAGCATTCCTTCGAAACGCGCCCAGACCTTGTCCGCCTTCAGCGAGTAGAAACCCACCGCGAGGAACCCGGCGAGCAGGAGGCAGAGCCCGACCAGCACGACCCCGTTGCGCTCGTGCCGGGGGCGGCGGAGCTGGTCCCAGAAGAACGCGACCGCCGTGACGGCGGTGAAGCCCAGCAGCGTGAGCGCCGATCCGCGGGAGAGCGTGAACAGCACCATCACGCCCAGGATGAGTGCGCCGAAGGTGAAGACGCCCGCGGGGCTGGACTTCTCGAAGTGCCGGCTGGAGCGCGCGAAATGCCACCAGGCCAGGCCCGCCGCGAGCGCGAGGATCAGGTTCAGGTAGGCGCCCGCGTGGTTGCGGTAGATGAAACTCGCCACGAAGCTCGAGCTGCTCGACGGCACCAGCCAGAAGATGCCCTTCGCCTGGGTGAGCTGTTGGGCGAGGCCGAGGAAGGCGAGCACGACCCCGTTGGCGACCAGGATCGTGAACAGCAGCCGGAAGCTGAGGCGACGCATGAACCCGATCCAGACCGTGCATACGGTCAGCCAGAGCGAGGCCATGATCAGCAACGCGCGCCAGGGGCCGGCGACCGCGAAGGGCACGGCCATGCCGCTGGGCAGCCAGGCGACGTGTTCGACCGGTTCGAGCCACCAGTAGGCCGCGTTGCTGCGGTGGCGCCAGGCGGGATTGAGCGCCTGCACGAGGATGTAGCCGAGCACCGCCAGCCCGAGCCAGAAGAGGGGGAAACGCCACAGGCGTTGCAGCGGGCGGACCCGGACCGGCTCGCCCGAGGTCTGGCTCTCGTTGTAGAGGCGGGCGCGGGCGGCGGTGAGGAAGCCCACCAGCGCGAGCCCGAGGCTCGTGGCCTGGCTCCAGAGGTGCATCGTGCCGAGCGCCCAGGGCAGGAAACAGAGGTGCATCGTCACCCAGAACAGCGTCCAGCGTTCCTGCGGATGCAGCTCCAGCCGATGGCCGCGCGACCGGAAGCGGTCGACGGTGTCGGCGGAGCCGTTCTTCGGAGAGGTGGGGCGAAGCGGACGCACGAGGTGATTAAGCGTGCGCCGCCGGAGACGGTCGAGCGGGTTCTGCGCCGCGCGCCTCAGAGCGATTTCCGATACTGGATCCCGTGGGAGTCCTCGAAGACGAGCTCTGTCGGAAGAATCTGGATGAGCTTGAGGCCGAGCTCCCGGTCCACCACCGCGCCGGGGCGGAAGACCGTGTTGTTCATGAGCAGCTTCGCGTCGTCGGCCACGGCCCGCACGCCGTTGATGCGGGCGGCGTCCAGGAACGCGAGGACGCGCGGGTCCTCCATCTGCAGCGTCACCTTGAAGACGGGCGTCGCGGCCGGTGTCTCGG
>JAEZSJ010000121.1 GCA_023443985.1 Verrucomicrobiota bacterium
ACTCACACGAGGACCGGCAGTAACGGGATAGCTCTTCAGAATCTTCTCTACCCACAGTTTCGCTTGTGAAAACGATACTGGAACCTCTTGAGGCCACCCCAACGCTCTCGCGTCGGCCAAGTCATCCCAAAGATCATTCACCATTTCCCCAGGTGAACAGATCGGATGCTGATCAACAGATAACACTCCACCCATCAGACCCAATATACCCGGATTCGAGATATTCGACGCGAGGATTTTTGATGGAAGAAGCCGATCCATCACACCCGTAAAGCGCGAGACCAAGCTACACGCCGAGTCCAACACCTCATTCAGCTCACCGGTTCGGTTATTGTACTTCTCCAGATCGAAAACATCCGAAGTTTGTACGGTGATGTCAGCCCACAGACGTGGAGCAGCGGTTCCGAACGAAAGAAACTGATCTCGCGAAAGATAACTCCGCCATCGAGGGACAAATACAGCGAGTGAGGCCTCGCAATTGAGCTCAGCCTTAAGGTCCACAAGAAAATCCGAAAGCACCTCCTGGGCGAGAGCATCGACGCCAGCTTCGACACGCTCGTCATGCCGTAAAAAGACCAAGTGCAGCTCGATATTCACACATATCCAGTACCATCTGACCGAAATACGCGCCAGCTCTGAAGACTCAGCTGAGAAGTGGGCTGATCCAAGTGGGTCAGAGTACTCTGCAATCGGCACCGTTCCAGCCACCCGAACCACCAACCCGACGTAGCGCTCAACCCTGCAAGCGTCGCTTCCAGTATTCGGGCCGGGACCGCCCCGTCGCGCCAGCCGAGTGCAAATCAACGCCATCAGCCACCCACCGCCGGCCCAGTCATGTTAATCACTACTCTTCAGTAGCATACACCGCCATTCCGGCCACCCAGCCGGCTCCAGCAGGCTCACATACGGACGCTCCGCATGTGCATCTGGATCTTCCGCGGGGGGCGTACGAACGCTCCGCAGGCGCCCACAAAAGCTTCGAAGTTGCACTCAGCTGCTCCGTGGGCACCCACGGCCGCTCCGTGCGTATCTTCGGCTCACTCGAAGGCGCCAACAAAGCGCCCGGCGGCGCCCTCGAATCATCAGGCCGTGCCCACGGAACGCTCGGCGGTACGTCCGGCACTCCCGGAGGAGCCGCCGCCATGTAAAACTGTGTCGCCCAACACCTCACCCGCCGGCGGCGCGAGGTTCAGCCGCATCTCGTTGGCGAAGGTGAAACCGAGTTTCTCGTACAGCCGCGCCTGCTTGGCCTGCTCGGAGGCGACCAGCCGCGCGAAGACCACGCCCTTCGCGCGCAGCCACGTGAGCGTCTCCTGAGTGAGACGGCGCGCGTGGCCATGCTGGCGGTGTTCGGGCAGCACGTACACATCCATGATCCAGCCGTACCGGCGCGACTTGAAGGTGTAGGCCGGAAAGTCGTCGCGGATCATCACGCCGGCGGTGGCGACGATCGCGCCGTTCTCCCGCCAGCCGAAATGCGCGATCGAACCCGTGCGGTAGCCCTCGGCGTAGAGTGCGTGCGTGAGCTCGCGCCAGTCGCCGGCCAACAGCGGCGCCATGCCGCACTCCTTCATCATTCTGTAGCGAAACTCCAATGCCACCGGGATCTCCTCTTCGGTGAGCGGTGCAATTCGCGCGGAAGGGGCCTGGGCGGCTGCCGTGTCCATGGCCAGTTCAACGGCACACGGGGCCCGGAGTTCCACCACTGCCGGTTCTATTGTTCGCCCAGCGACGTTGGCCGCGAAACTTGCCGCGGTTTGCGTCGCGGATCTCATTCCGCCTGTTTCTGCCCCAAGATCCACGTCCGTCCCCCGCCGGCAGTTCCGCCCCTGTTCCCCCCAATGAGCTCCCTCGTTCGTTCCTCGCTCTTCGTGGGCGTGGCGCTGCTCGCCGCAGCCGCCCTCGGAGCGCAGCAACCCGCAACGGCCACCCCACCCGCCGCGCGGCCCGCACCGGCAAATCCCTTCCTGCTCAGTCCCGAGGAGCGGGCACGCCTCCACGAACTCGGTCAGCAAGACCAAGCCGACATGTTGCGCCAGCTCGGCATCACGAAACTTCGTCCCGGTCGCGACCCCAATCCCGGCTCGGCGAACCTGCCGAACTACGACGAGGCCAAGGCGAATCCGTACCCGGACTGGCCTGACGCCCTCACCCTGGGGAACGGCACGCGGGTCACCACCGCCGCCCAGTGGTGGCAGCAGCGTCGCCCCGAGATCGCCGAGGACTTCGAACGCGAGGTCGTCGGCCGCATTCCCGCGGGGGTGCCGGCCGTGCGCTGGGAAGTGCTCGAAATCGTGAACACCACCGTGGCCGGCCGCCCGGTGGTCGCACGCCGGGTCGTGGGGCGCGTCGACAACTCCGCCTGCCCCGCGATCAACGTCGAGATCAAGCTGGTCGTCGCGGTGCCCGCCGACGCCCCGGCGCCGGTGCCGACGCTCATGATGTTCGGCTGGGGCAACCTGCCCGACGAGCCGGCGCCGCGCTTCGGTCCCGAACCTGCCGCTCCGCCCTCGCACGAGCAGCTCATCGCCGCCGGCTGGGGCTACGTGTCCCTCGTTCCGAACAGCATCCAGGCCGACAACGCCGCCGGCCTCACCAGCGGCATCATCGGATTGACCAACCGCGGCGCGCGCCGCACGCCCGAGCAATGGGGCGCGTTGCGCGCTTGGGCCTGGGGCGCCTCGCGCGTGCTCGACTTCCTGGAGACATTCCCTGGGGTGGACGCCAAACGCGTCGGCATCGAGGGCGTTTCACGCTTCGGCAAAGCTGCGCTCGTCGCGATGGCGTTCGACCAGCGGTTCGCGGTCGCGCTCATCGGTTCCTCCGGCGAGGGCGGCGTGAAGCCGCACCGGCGCGACTTCGGCGAGGCGGTCGAGAACCTCACCAGCACCGGCGCCTACCACTGGATGGCCGGCAACTTCCTGAAGTACGGCGCTGAGGAATCGGTGTTCGGCCGCAAGGACGCCAACGATCTCCCCGTCGAGTCGCACCAACTGCTCGCGCTCTGCGCGCCGCGCCCGGTCTTCGTCAGCTACGGCATTCCGGAAAAGGGCGACGCGAACTGGCTCGACCAGCAGGGCAGCTACATGGCCACCGTGGCCGCCGGCTCCGTGTTCCGCCTGCTCGGCGCCCGCGGACTCCGCGACGAGCGCGACTACCGCGTGGCGCAGATGCCGCCACACAACACCGGCCTGCTCGGCGGCGAGCTCGCCTGGCGGCAGCACGACGGCGGCCACGAGGACCGCTCCAACATGGGCCACTTCCTCGCGTGGGCGAATCCGCTTCTCAAGCACACACCGCCGCCCCCGGAGACGAGGCCCTGAAGGCCGCGAGTGCACCACGCCCGCGGCCGAGTGGCGATGGCGCCCACACCGGCGCGGCGGAGCGATCATCCGCGCCGCGCGGACTCGATCGCGGCGACATCGATCTTGCGGATGGTCATCATGGCCAGGAAGGCGCGCTTCGCCTCCGCACCGCCGGCCGCGATCGCCTCCGTGAGCACCCGCGGCGTGATCTGCCACGAGATGCCCCAACGATCCTTGCACCAGCCGCACTCGCTCT